>JAYRTK010000145.1:0-8404 GCA_041919595.1 Lysobacteraceae bacterium | reverse complement strand
CATCACCGCGCCGATCAGGCCGAGGCCGCCGATCCACAGCGGCCAGGCGTCGCGGCGTCGCGGCAGGAAATAGCTGCGATCGTGCAGCCAGGAAATTTCGGTCAGGTAATGCAGCGGCCCGAGCACGGCATAGGCCAGCAGCAGGGTCTCGAACGGCCAGCGGAGGGCGAGCAGCATCGACACCACGATCAGGGCGATGTTCAGCCGGTCGATGCCGGAGCGGTCGGTGTTCGGCGAACGTGCGATCGCGGCCACGTGGACGAAATGCGGGAGGAGTCGCGTCCGATCTTACAACGCCGCCGCGACGTGGCGATCAGGCACCGATGCCGCGCCGCGCGAGGACCCGGTACAGGCCGAGGGCGACCAGCCAGCACAGCATCGCCGTCCACAGGTCGTGCGACAGGAAATGCGCGCCGCGCAGTTGCTGGGCGACGCCGAATATCCCACCGGCGGCCACCCCCAGCGACAGCCCGTGCCGGCGCAAGGCGGGGCGGGTCATGCGGAAGAAGAAATACAGCGCCACCCAGGCATAACCGCTGCTGGCGTGACCTGCCGGAAAGCAGGCGGCGTCCGGCAGGGTGTCCGGGCGCGGATCCAGCAGACCCAGATGCGGTCGCATGCCGCCGAGGCCGTCGATGTCCCAGGGACAGTCCATGCCGGTGCCACTCTTGAGCGCGGCGACGAGCGCGGTCGACAGCAGCACCGACAACGCCAGATAGCCCAGTGGCCGGCGCCAGACGGAGAGGGTGTCGCGGCGCAGTGCGGTCAGCCAGGCCAGCAGCACGCCGATCCAGGCGGCGACGCTCAGATCGTGACCCAGGCGGTGCAGCAGGGTTTCGGTCACGAACGCGTGCTTCAGGATCCAGCGATAGCCCTGCCAGGCGTACAGGGCGTGGGCGATCCGCCAGTCCAGCGCGAAGGCGGACACCAGCGTCAGGGCCAGCGCGAAGCACGCGAGCGGCAGCAGCAGATGGCGGCGTGCATCGATCGTGCCCGGTCGTGGTTGCGATCGCGACGCCGCGGAGGGCGATGCGATATCGAGGAACGTGTCGCGCATACGGAAATCCCGGCAGGTTGCCGGGATTTCTAGCGCTGCCGCCTTAAGGGCACATGAGGCGGAAATGAGGCTTTCGTTATTCGCCCAGCGCCTCGGCCACGAACGGCGGCAACGTCGCCGCGCCCTTGTGGATGTCGGCGCTGTAGTACTTCGTCGCGAAGGCCCTGGCGCGGGCGTCGGCCTCGCGGAACGCGAAGCCGCCGGCCTTGCGGGCGAGGGTGCAACTCCACCAGCCGGTCGGATAGCACGGCTGCGGGAACGGCAGGGTCTGGAAGGTCGTGAAACCGGCCTTGCCCATCTCGCCGCGCATTTCCTTGATCAGGTCGAGCAGTACCAGCGGCGATTCCGACTGTTGGACGAGGATGCCGTCGTCCTTCAGCGCGCGGAAGCAGCTTTCGTAGAAGGCCTTGTTGAACAGGCCTTCGGCCGGCCCGACCGGATCGGTGGAATCGACGATGACGATGTCGAGGCTGCCGGGCGCGGCGTTCTTCATGTAGGCGATGCCGTCGTCGAACAGCAGTTCGGCGCGCGGATCGTGGTTGCTGTCGCACAGTTCCGGGAACCACTTCTCGGCCATGCGCGTGACCTGTTCGTCGATGTCGCACTGCACGGCCTTCTCGACGCCCGGGTGCTTGAGCACTTCGCGCAGGGTGCCGCAGTCGCCGCCGCCGATGATCACGACCCGCTTCGGGTCCGCGTGGGTGAACAGCGCCGGGTGCGACATCATCTCGTGATAGAGGAAGTTGTCGCGGGTGGTCAGCATCATCGCGCCGTCGATGAGCATCAGATGGCCCCAGTCGGTGCTCTCGAAGATTTCGATCTTCTGGAACGGCGACTGCACCTCGTCGAGCTTGCGGGTGATGCGGTAGCCGATGGCCGAGCCGGCGGGCTCGAAGTTCTCGTAATGCCAGGTGGTCTCGGTCATGGCGGCGGTCCCGGAGGGCAGGAAAGGGGGCGGCATTGTACCGGAGCGCCGTTGCGGCGATCCGGTACGATCCGCCTCGGCGCGCCCTTGCCGACGACACCCCGCGCCGGAGGATCCCGATGGCCACGACTCCCGACGAACGCCGCCGTCAGGCGCTGATCCAGCGCCTGCAGGACGAGGCGCGGCAGTCGCCGGAGGCCTACCGTGGACGGGTCGTGCGGCTGGCCATGCTCGGCTTTACCGTGCTCGGACTGGCGCTGGTCGCGGCGCTGGTGCCGCTGGCCCTGATCGTGATCGCGCTCGTCCGTGCGCGGGGTGCCGTCGATCCGATGGCGTACGTCTATCTGACCGCGCAGACGGTCTTCGCCGTCCTGGTGCTGCGCGCCCTGTGGCTGCGGATCGAGCCGCCGGCGGGGCATCGATTGCGTCCGGAGGAAGCGCCGGCACTGGCCGCCGAGATCGAACGCCTGCGCCACGAGGCCGGTGCACCGCCGCTGGAAGCGGTGATCGTGGACGATTCGCTCAATGCCGCCGCCGCCAGTTGCCCGCGCGCGCTGGGCCTGCTGGGCGAGCGGCATTACCTCGTGCTCGGCCTGCCGCTGCTGCGCCTGCTCGATCGCGACGAGCTGGCGGCGGTGATCGCCCATGAATTCGGGCATTTCCGCGACGGCCACGGCCGATATTCGGCGTGGATCTACCGCCTGCGCCGCGGCTGGGTCGATCTGGCGACGGCGATCAATCGGGCAGGCAACGGTGTGGCTCGGGTCGTGCTGTGGCCGTTCATTCGCTGGTACGTGCCGTACTTCGACGCCCGCAGCTTCGTGCTCGCCCGCGAGCACGAGTTCGCTGCGGATGCGATGTCGGCGCGGTTGGCGGGGGCCGAAGCGCAGGTTTCGGCACTGCTGCGCCTGGAACACGCTTCGGACTGGCTGGAGCGTCGCTGCTGGGCGCCGATGTCGGCGCGGATGCGGGCGCAGTCGTCGCCGCCGCTGTCGATCAGCGCGGAGATCGCCCGCTGGCTCGATGAAGCGCCGGTGCCGGACCCCGCGCGGGTGGTCGCGGCCGCGGCGCGCGAGAGCGATGTCGAGGACACCCATCCGAGCCTGCCGCAGCGGATCGCCGCCTTCGGCGTGTCGCCGATGCTGCGTGCGCGGGGCGAGGCGGCGGTGACGATGTTGGACCGGGCGGTCGTGGCGAAGATCGAGCGCGATCTGGATGCGGCCTGGCGCAAACAGGCGCAGTCGCCCTGGGCCGAGCGTCATGCCGCCGCCGCCGGAGAGCGTGCCCGTCTGGAGGCGCTGGAACGCCGTGACCCGGAGGATGCCGCGCAGGCCCTGCAATACGCGCAACTGGTCGAACGTCTGCGTCCGGAGCGCGATGCGCTGCGCGACTACGCGCGGGTGCTCGCGCTGGCGCCGGACGATCCCACCGCGCTGTTCCGCAGCGGCGCGCTGCGGGTGGAGGCGGGCGATGTCGAAGGCGTGGTGGAGTTGCGTCGGGCGATGACCGTGGACGCCGGTGCGATCCGTCCGATCTTCGCCCGGCTCGACGACTGGCGGCGCGACAGTACGCTCTCGCCCGCACTGGCCGCGGCGCTGGAGGCGTTGCGCGACGAGTTTGCCGCGCAGGCGGCCTCGCTGGAAGCACGCGACGGCGTGGATGCGGAGGACGAACTGATCGCGCACGATCTCGACCCGGCCGGGCGGGCGGCGCTGGAGGCCGCCCTCGCCGGCGTCCCGCAGGTCGCGCAGGCCTGGTTGGTGCGCAAGCGTCTCGACCTGCCGGGCGAGGCGCCGCACTACACCCTGCTGGTGACCTGGCGCGGCTCGGTCGCGAGCGAAAGCGCCGGTTTGAAGCGGCTGGTCGCGGCCCTGTCCCTGCCCGGCAGCGTGACCGTATTCAGCGACAGCGACACCGCGCGCAAGGCGCTGGGGCGACGGGTGCGGGCGGCCTGCACCGCGCCGATCTATCGGCGGGGCTGATCTGCAGGAATGTTCCGCGGGTCGTGCTCCGCGGGAGTGCCCGGCCGGATCCGTTGGCGTGCCTGCCGGCGGGAAAGCTGAACAGGGCGGGAGATGCGCGGCGGGCCTGAGCCCGCCCTACAATGCGCGTCCCCAACGCCCCCGGAACCACGCCCATGACCGCCTGGTCGATCGACCAAGCCCGCAGGACCTACTCGATTCCGCATTGGGCGGAAGGGTATTTCGACATCGATGCGCGCGGGCGGATCGTGGTCCACCCGCACGGCGCAGCCGCCCCGGGCGCGGCGCTGCCGGAGGTCGTCGACGCGGCGCTGGCCAGCGGCGCCAAACTGCCGCTGCTGGTGCGGTTCCCGCAGATCCTCGGCGATCGCCTGGGCAAGCTGCAGGCCGCGTTCGCGCAGGCGCAGCGGGACTGGGATTACGCCGGCGGCTACACCGCGGTGTATCCGATCAAGGTCAACCAGCACGCCGGCGTCGCCGGCACGCTCGCGTCGCACGCGGGCGAAGGCTTCGGTCTGGAGGCCGGCAGCAAGCCCGAGCTGATGGCGGTGCTGGCGCTCAGCCGTCCCGGCGGGCTGATCGTCTGCAACGGCTACAAGGACCGTGAATACATCCGCCTCGCCCTGATCGGCCGCAAGCTCGGCCTGCAGACCTTCATCGTGGTCGAGAAGCCCTCCGAACTGCCGCTGGTGATGGAAGAAGCGAAGGCGCTGGGCGTGAAGCCGGGCCTCGGCGTGCGCATGCGCCTGGCCTCGCTGGGCGCCGGCAAATGGCAGAACAGCGGCGGCGACAAGGCCAAGTTCGGGCTCTCGCCGCGCCAGGTGCTGGACCTGTGGAAATTCCTGCGCGACAGCGACATGAGCGATTGTCTCGGCCTGCTGCACTTCCACATGGGCTCGCAGATCAGCAACGTCCGCGACATCGCCAACGGCATGCGCGAGGCCACGCGCTATTTCGTCGAACTGTCGAAGCTGGGCGCGAAGATCAGTCATGTCGACGTCGGCGGCGGCCTCGGCATCGACTACGAAGGTACCCGCTCGCGCAGCTACTGCTCGATCAATTACGGCATCCACCAGTACGCATCGAGCATCGTCCAGCCGATCGCCGAGGCCTGCGAGAAGCACGGCATCGCGCCGCCGCGGCTGGTGACCGAATGCGGCCGCGCGATGACCGCGCACCACGCGATGCTGGTGACCAACGTCTCCGAGGTCGAGCGCGCGCCGGAAGGCCGCGTGCCGCCGGCGCACGACGACGAGGCCGAGGTGATCCGCCATCTGCGCGAGATCTACGCCGAGCTGGACACCCGTCCGGCGGTCGAACTCTTCCACGAGGCGCAGCATCATCACAGCGAAGGCCTGTCCCTGTACGCGCTGGGCCAGATCGATCTGGTCGCCCGCGCGCGCCTCGACGATTTGTTCTACGCCATCGCCCATGCGGTGCGCGCGCGTCTGACCTACGACGAAAAGAGCCATCGCGATCTGCTCGACGAATTGAACGAGCGGCTCGTCGACAAGTATTTCGTCAACTTCAGCCTGTTCGAGTCGATGCCCGACGTGTGGGCGATCGACCAGGTGTTCCCGATCGTGCCGATCGAACGCCTGGACGAAAAGCCGGAACGCCGCGGCGTGATCGCCGATCTGACCTGCGATTCCGACGGCAAGATCGACACCTACGTCGAGAACGAGGATCTGGATTCCTCGCTGCCGCTGCATGCGCCGCGCCCGGGCGAACGCTATCGGATCGGCTTCTTCCTGGTCGGCGCGTACCAGGAAGTACTCGGCGATATCCACAACCTCTTCGGCGATACCGATGCGATCGAGGCCCGGGTCGGCGAGGACGGCTTCCGCGTCACCCAGCAGCGCCGCGGCGACACCACCGACGTGATGCTCGACTACGTCGGCTATAAGCTCGACGACCTGCGCCGGATCTATCGCGCCAAGGTCGGCGCGGTCGACCTGACGAAGAGCGAGGCCGCGCGGCTCAACGAGGCGCTGGAGAACGGGTTGACCTCGTACACGTATCTGAGCGACGAGCCGTTGAGCTGAGCCGGTCGCGGTTGCCGGTGCTCGTCATGCGCCTGCCGGCGGCCGATCCGGCGGGCATCGCGTCTTCTGCGCGTCACGCGTGTCACACGCGGTTGCGCCGATCGCATCGCGCATAGAATCGCGGCTTCGCGGGCGACATGACGCCGCCCGCATCCGACGCCAGCAGGTTCCGATGCGTTATCCAGGTCTCGATGCCCTCCGCGCCGTCGCGGTGCTGTGGACGATGCTGTTCCACGCCTTCCTGGTCGGTGGTCTCGGTCGGGATTGGCAGTGGCTGCAACGCTACGGCTGGATGGGCGTGGATCTGTTCTTCGTGCTCAGCGGGTTTCTGATCGGGTCGCAGGTGCTGGCGCCGCTGGCGCGCGGCCAGCGCTTTTCCTTCGGCGATTTCTATCTCCGTCGCGCGTTCCGCATCCTGCCCGCGTTCTGGGCGGTGCTGCTGCTGTATCTGCTGTGGCCGGGCTTCCGCGAGGCGCCGGGCATGGAGCCGTGGTGGAAGTTCGTCGGTTTCTTCGTGAATGTGTCGATCGATTACGAACGCAACGCCACCTTCTCGCACGCCTGGTCGCTGTGTGTCGAGGAGCATTTCTATCTGCTGTTTCCGCTGCTGGCGCTGGGATTCACGCGGCTGCGTTCGGGCGTCGCGGTGGCGGTGTTCTGCGCTGCGCTGGTGCTGGGTGGCATCGCTCTGCGCAGCGCGATCTGGTTGCACTTCGATGCGCTGGCGCCGGACTACAACTGGTTCGTCGAAGAGATCTACTACCCGACCTGGAACCGGCTCGACGGCCTGCTGGCCGGCGTGCTGCTGGCGGTGTGGAAGACGTATCGGCCCGAGGCGTGGACGCGTGCCGCGGCGCGCGCGAATGCGGTCTTCGTCGCCGGTCTCGCGACCATGGCGCTGAGCTTCTGGCTGTTCCGCGAACGCGGCGGGTTCCTCGGCAACAGCATCGGCTGGCCGGTGCTGTCGCTCGGGCTGGCGATGCTGGTGTTCGCCGGCGCGCAGCCGGGGAGCTGGATCGGCCGTCGCGCGGTGCCCGGCGCCGCCTGGCTGGCGGCGGTGTCGTACAGTCTGTATCTGGTGCACAAGCCGGTGTATCGCCTGGTGGAAACGCACCTGGGCGACGCGCTGGATCGCATCGGCAGCGGCTACCTCGCATTCGCGACGTATGGTCTTGCCTCGCTGATCGCCGGGGCGCTGCTGCACTACGCGGTGGAGCGGCCGGGGCTGCGGTTGCGCGGGCACTGATTGTCGCGTACCGCATCGAAACCGCTGGGGTCCCCGTCGATGCCCTGACTCGCGATGCACTTGCCGTGCATGCGTGCGCGGCGTTAGCGTGAACGCGCCCGATCCGGGCCGACAAGGACCGTTCACGATGAAAAGATCTGCGCCCGCTCCACGCTATCCCGTTCGCCGCCGCGCGCTGTTGGCCGCGCTGGCCGCCATCGCGTTTGCCGGCACGTTCGCGATCGCGGCCAGCGCCCAGTCCGACCCGTGGTGCGAATACGCGCTCCGCAAATGTCTGGATCGCTACAACAGCTGTCTGCGGATCCGCGATCAGGCGTTCTGCGAGCCGCTGTACGTCGCCTGCGTGCAGGATTCCGGCTGCGACGGCTGAACCGCGTCGCGGCTTCAGGGTGCGGGTGGTGCGGCGGCGACCTCCGCCGCGGAGGGTGGCTTGCGCCACGGCGCAGCCACCATCAGCACGCCGATGATCATCAGGACCGCGCCGGCGATGCGCACCGGATCCGTGCGGCGCGGCGTTTGCAGTACGCCGAAGTGATCGAACAGCAGCGACGCGGTGACCTGGCCGAGGATCGCGAGGCACACCAGGGATGCGGCACCGAGCCGGGGCATCAGCAGCGTGAAGCAGGCGACGTACAGCGCGCCGAGCAGGCCGCCGGCCCAGATCCACGGCGGCAGCTTGCCCGTGCCGGTGATCGCCAACGGGGTGCGCGTCAGCAGCAGATAGACGCCGAGCAGCACGGTGCCGACGAGGAACGAGACGAACGACGCGACGATCGGGCCGCCGACCTGCGCGCCGAGGCGCGCGTTCACCAGTCCCTGCAGCGGCAGCAGCATCCCGATCGCCAGGGCCATCAGCGCGGGCAGCAGCAGATGCATGCTCAGCTTTCGCGCGCCACCTGGAATCCCGCGAACGATTGCCGCACCGGCATCACTTCGATGCGGTTGATGTTGAGATGCGGTGGCAGGGTCGCGATCCAGAACAGGGTGTCGGCGAGATCGTCGGCGGAGATCGGATCGGCGCCCTTGTACAGGGTGTCGGAGGCGGTCTGGTCGCCGCTGGTGCGGACCAGGGTGAATTCGGTTTCGGCCATGCCCGGTTCGATGCTGGTCACGCGCACGCCGGTGCCGTGCAGATCGCAGCGCAGGCCC
>JAYRTK010000144.1:0-8420 GCA_041919595.1 Lysobacteraceae bacterium | reverse complement strand
CCCGTGGGGTGCCGAGGGCGTCGGGTTCGAGGTAGTAGAGCTTCTGTTGGGCGCCGGCGCCGACCAGCAGGCCGACCGGCAGGTCGTCCAGCCAGATCGCCTGCTGCAGGGGCTGGCCGTTGCCGTCGTAGTCGCCCAGCCAGTGGCCGGCTTCGTCGTAGACGGTGGTGCGGGTTTGCCCGCCGCCACTGCGGTACACGCGTTCGCCGTTGGCGTTGTGCAGGTAGTCCATGACCGCGACGCCGTCGTGACGGACTTGACGCAGGCGGCCGGTGTCGTCGTAGAGGAAGTCGCGGACCGTGTTGGCGTTGAGGGTGGTCGTGGCGCCGATGGATGCAACCGCAGGTCTCGCGCCCGTGACTCGGGGCGACAGCGGTGGAATGCGGTCGAGCGTCGTATTGCGTTCGGGCATGGCCCGCGCGCCGCCACGCTTCGCATCGCGGCGGGTGCGGGCCTGCGTCTGCAACTGCGTGCGTCTGCTGTCGTTGCGGGTCGTCGTCGCGCGAGCGGCGGTGGCCTGCATCGGCAGCGATGCCGTTGCCGCCGTGCTGCCGCCAATGCGGGTGGTGTTGCCTGCGGCGTCGTACTGCCGGGCCACGCCGCCGACGCTGGTCAGCCGATGGCTGCCGGCGGCGTAGGCGTAGCTGTGTGCTGTCCCGCCGTCGGTCTCGTTCGTGCGATTGCCGGTCTTGTCGAAGGTGTAGCCCTGCAACAGCGCGTTCGTCGCACCATCACGAACCGCGGTGAGGCGGTTCAGTCCATCGTATTCGTATTTGCGACGCGCCGGGTCGAGCTGATCCGCCCGGCGCAGCGAGTCCAGATTGCCTGCGGCGTCGAACCAGTAACCCTCGCTGATCCCGCCCGGACGCGCGTCTTCGACAAATCCGGGCTGATAGTTGCGGTTGAGCGAGCGGCGCAGGAGTCGACCGTTGCCATAGGTCCATTGTCCGACCGGGCCGAACGGGTAATAGGCCGCGTTGCGCAACAGCGTACGGGTCTGGCCGTTGGCCAGGGTCACGGCGAGCGCGGTGGCCTGGCGCAGTTGGTCGCGTTCGATCCGTATCTGTGCTCCATCGGGATAGGTGATGCCCATCAGATGTCCCGTGGCCGGCCGCGGCCGCAGCAGGATCGCATTGCCGTCGCCGGCACGCGGCGTGTAGTCGTAGCGCACCGCGAAGCTGCGGCCCTGCGTGGTCTGCAGCTTGCGGGTGAGATGGCCGAAGCGGTCGTAGCAATAGGCGGTATCACCGCTGACGTCGGTCATGCGCGCAAGGCGGCCGGTGTGGAAACGCTCCCCTGTCGGACATTCGGTCGGAGCGGCGTCGTAGATGAAGGCCTGGTTGCGGCTGCTGTCGGGATACGTCACCGAGGTCGGCCGGTCCAGTGCGTCGTAACCGAAGGTTGCGGTGATGCCGCGGGCATCGGTGAGGGTCGCCACACGCCCGGCAACATCGTAGGTCGAGAACGTAGTACCGGCGTCCGGGCTGGTCTGCGAGAGCAGATCGCCGAAGCCGTTGTAGACGCTGTCGGTATGCAGACCATTGGGGTCGGTCGCACGGACCACGCGATCAAGCGCGTCGTAGTGGAGTTCGGTCCAGGCCGCGATGCCGTCGACATCCTGCAGGCTGCTGCGCAGGCGCCCGAGCGCATCGTAGTGATGGCTGGTCTTGCGGCCGAGCGGATCGGTCGCGAGTGTCGGCAGTCCGCCCGCATCGTTGACGAACGTGGTGCTGTGCAGATCGGCATCGATCACCGCCTGCAGGCGTCCGAGCGTGTCGAAGGTGCGCGACAGCGTCCGCAGCAGTTCGCCGTCCGCGTCGATGGTGTCCTCGCGGACGATTTCTCCTGCGGAATTGAGAGTGAAGCCCAACGCATTGCCGGCGCCATCGATGACTCTGGTCAGGCGCATGGCATCGTCGTACTCGAAGCGGGTCTGCACGCCGTCGGGCAACACCATGCGGCGTACGGTGCCGGTCTGGTTGTACTCGATCCGGGTGATCTGATCATCGTGTTCGCCACTGTCATCACCACCGCGTACTTTGCTGACGAACGGCCGGCCACGCGAATCACGGAGCAGATCGGTGGTCACGCCGTTGGCGTCGCGCAAGGACAGGGCTCGCCCTGCGGCATCGTAGGCCAACACCTCGACGACGTGGCCCAGTGCGTTGATCGTTTTCCACAGGTCGCCACGACGGTAGGGACAGGTCGCAGGCGTGGTCGCGCAGGTCGGTGCATCATCCATCCGGTATTCGAAACGGATCGTGTCCGTCGCACCCGGGAGCGGACCGTCGACCGAGCTGACCAGACCGACAATCGGACAGCTGGTGTCTCCTGCTTCGCAGTAAGCGGTCGTCACGGTGCGTGCATTGCCGGTTGCCGGGTCGATCATGGACACGACCGTCGGCTGGCGACGGGGGTTGTAGGTCCATGTCGTTCTCGCCACGAGTACATGGTTGTGATCGCGCACCCGCGTCTCCGTCACCAGCCCGGTGGCCGGATCCCGGTCGATTTCCTGGCGGCGCTGCGCTTCGGTGCCGACTGCTTCGACGATCGCGGAGCGGTATCCGTTGAGATAGGCGTACTCGGTGATGCTGCCGCGCTTGTCCGTCGTGCGGAGCAGTCTGCCTTGACCGTCGTACTCGTTCCGGGCAGTGGCGGTACCGTCGTCGTTCGCAAGGATCCGCCGATAGACGCCGGGCTGTACCGTGTAGGTGTCGTTGCCGTTGTCTGCGGTCTGCAGGCTGGCGCTGTCTTCGTCGGGGTAGCTTGCCGTCGTCAGTTCTTCGGGACTGCCGTGCATGCGACTGGATACTGCGCGGCCGCGTGCATCGTAGGCAAACGAGGCGTAGCGACGGCCATTTTCGGCGGTGATGCCGGTCAGATGGTGACGCTGGTTCGCGGCACCGGCCAGTCCTGGTTCGTTGTAATGGTATTGACGCGTCGTCGTGTCCGGATAGGTCACGGAGATCAGATTGAGATTCGCGTCGTAAGCGTATGAGACCGTGGCGCTGTCGGGCAGGACAATCCGCCGCAAGAGTCGCCCCGCATACTCGAACCGCAGCATGCGGCCCTGCGCATCGGTCACGCTTGCGAGTCGATCATTCTCCAGGGTGAGCGTGATGTCGTTCGTCGGATCCTCGGGGTGGCGAATCGCGATCAGTCGACCGTTGATGTTGAACTCGCGGATCTCGCCGTCCGCCATCCACAGGCGAAAACCGACGCCGTCGGCGGCGACCCGCTCAAGAATCCGGTCGACCGAATTCTCGCCACGATAGCGGTTGCCGATCAGCGGAACGTAACTCTCATAATCACCGTTCTCGTCGACGTGCACATACGGCGTGAGTGTGGATCCGCCAGCGATGATGCGATCACTCCAAGTATGGGCCCACCCGATCGCGAATTCAGGATTGTTGCGGAACTGGCGCAGGGAACGGTAGTGGCGGGTGAAGGTCGTACCTGCGAACTCGAAATCCGGTTCGGCCCGACGCTTTTCGCCGGTCGCGGGATAGATCGGACTGGGACTACCTGCACAACTGCCGCACTGGCTGACAGGCATGGAGATATATGCGATCAGGTTTTCGCCCGCCGCGGCTTTGCATAGGAAGTCCTCGGACAAGAGCTCTTCCATCGTCCGACCGCCGACCGCTCGGAATCCATTGCGGCAATACATTGGGCGCTGTTTCAGCACATGCCAGCTCTCCCAGAACAAGTCGCCGTTGCCGCATAGCAGCGTCGCTCGCCAGGTTTTTCCGCCATAGTTGATGCGGCCACGGACCGTGTCGACGACAGGTTCCACGTTTGGCAATACATCGTAGTCTGTGGTGCCCGCCTCGACCTGCGTGATCTGGCAGTTCGGGTGCGCAGAGTTGATGCGTTTCTGTGCCAGTCGATTGATTTCCTCTTCGTTACTGCACCATCCCGGAAGTACGACCTGATCGCCGGATAGCGTGCATTCGCCTTGACTGTTGCCGAGCAGGCCGAAATTGCCGAAATAGGCGGGAGTGCCGACGCTTTCAGCCGGCTTGCGAAGGATTCCATACCGCATCCACGCCATATCGGAATTGATTTTGTCTGTGACGACATGCTCGAGTGCGTCGCCCGCTGCCATGAAGTACGGGTCGGCGCGCATGGCCGCCTCGGCCGCATCGAGTGTGGGATGACAATCGGTCAACCCGGTGCGGTTGTAGCAGAATGTCGGGGCCGTCGACGGAGCGGCCACCTGCGCCGCAGCGGTAGTACCAAGCAGGATAGCCAGCGCCAGCAATGGCCCGCGCCAGCCGCGTAGAACGCCAATGGTTTCGATCAGAAATCGATGATGCCGGAATCGGGTCATGGCGAATATATCGGTCGGGTTTCAGGGGGGGCGCATAGCCCTCACCGTCCTCAGAGAGGAAGCGGGTTGCGGGTATCGGCAGAGAGTCAGGAGTAGAGAGGACGTCCTTGTGATCGTCGCAGGCGACGCTTTCCGGATCGTTGCCATGCGCGGACACACGATCAGATTCTGTTTCAACGCATTGAATCAGCGAAACGACACCCTGACAAGCGCCGCTCGTCAGGAATCATCGCGAGTCGGTATTGCCGGCTGCTTCTGTTTTCGCCGCCTCCGGACTCACCTTCTCGATCGTGTGCCGCAGTTCGCGGCCGAGAATGGTCTTGGCGTCCTTGGCCCAGTTGTCGAGGCGCTGGTCGAAGACGAGTTTGCTGTTCTCATCGGGCCAGACCAGTTTCAGGTCGCGCAGTTTGCGGATGAAACCGCGGAACAGGGTCTTGTCGAAGAATTCGGGAGCGGCGGGGGCGTAGAGCAGCGAGAGGCGCTGCGCGGCGAGGTGGCAGAGGCTTTCGAGTTCGCCGGCGCCGAGCGTGCCCGGACCGTTCTTGGCCAGTACCGAGATCGCGATGTAGTAGCGCTCGAAGGCCTGCTGCAGCGGGTGGCCCAGCGCGCGCAGGCGGAAGACCTCGTCCGATTGGCCGGCGTTGCGCGCGAGGATGCCGCCGTCGTCGTCGCTGACCTGTTGCAGCAGGCCTTCGCGCACGAACACGGTGATGGTGCGTTCGACCTGTTCGGCGAAGCCGTCCTCACTCCAGGGCAGGAACAGTTCCGCCTGCATGAACGGGTACAGCGACCGGCCGATGCGCAGCAGCGTGTTGAGGCTCATCCGGCGATTGTGCTGGAAGCAGCACGCGATCCATGCGGTCGCGGTGAACAGGTGCAGGACGTTGTTGCGGAAATAGCTCAGCAGCACCGCGGTGTCGCCGTCGACGTGCAGCACGTCGCCGAGCGGGTGCGCGGTGCGCGCGAGCACGCCGATCTCCTCGCCGTGGGCGACGATCTCCTGCGGCCGGTGCGGGGTCACGGTGACGCGGTCCGAGTAGGGCACTTCGGCCAGCAGCGTCTTCGACAGCGCGATCTGCGCGAGCAGGTCGGCTTCGCCCATCGCGTGCTTGGGCGTGGACAGCACGGCGAGCGCGAGCAGATTGATCGGATTGACGTCGGCCGCGCGGTTGACGTTGATCTGGATGTTCTCGGCGAGGGCGTCGATGGTGTTCGCGAGCCACTGCGGCTTCTCTTCCTCGGAGATCGCGGTGCCGTCCCATTCGGGCGCCCGTTCGGCGAGCACGTCGCCGAGCCGGATCGGCTCGCCGAAGTTCACCACCACCTGGCCGTAGTTTTCGCGCAGCACCTTCGGGATGCCGGTGAGCACCTGCCAGATCGATTCCTTTTCCTTGGGCTTGCCGCTGAGCTCGTCGAGATAGCTGCGCCCTTCCATGATCTTTTCGTAACCGATGTAGACCGGCTGGAACAGCACCGGTCGCGTCGGCTGGCGCAGAAAGGCGCGTACCGTCATCGCCAGCGAGCCCCCCTTCGGCGGCAGCAGTCGGCCGGTACGCGAGCGCCCGCCCTCGATGAAGTATTCGATCGAATAGCCGCCGGCCACCAGTTGCGCCATGTATTCGCGGAACACCGCCGAATACAGCGCGTTGCCGCGGAAACTGCGTCGCGCGAAGAATGCGCCGCCCTTGCGCAGCAGGCTGCCGATCACCGGCAGGTTGAGATTCACCCCGGCGAAGATGTGCGGCGGCACCACGCCGTGGGTGTACAGCAGGTAGCTCAGCAGCAGGTAATCCATGTGGCTGCGGTGACTGGGCACGTACACCACTTCGTAGCCCGGCGCGTCCTGCTTCAGCTTGTCCAGGTGATGCACCAGGACGCCGCGATAGATGCGGTTCCAGACCGTGGTCAGCAGGAACGAGGCGGAACGCACCACCGGATGCGAGTAGTCGGCGGCGATCTCGTAGGCGTAGGCCTGCGCCTTTTTCCAGGCGTCTTCCTCCTTGCCGTTCTCGCGCCGGGCGGTGTCGGCGATCGCCTGTTTCACCGGTTCGGCGGAGAGCACCTTGTCGATCAGCAGGCGCCGGGTCGAGAGGTCGGGACCGATCACCGCCTCGCGGATGCGGTTGAAGTGGGTGCGCAGCACGCGCGACAGCTTGCGCACGGTGCGTTCCGGCGGCAGATCCTCGGCGACCACGCCGCGCACCGCCACCGGGGTCGCGAACTGCACCCGGGTATCGCGACCGTTGAGCAGGATCGCGAGCAGGCGGCGCGAGCGCCCGACGAGGGTCCAGTTCTCCGAGAACAGCACCGAGAACCAGCCGTTGTTCCGGTCCGGCGCGCGGCCGACGAAGATCGAGACCGGCACCAGTTGCACGTCGAGGTCGGCATCGGCGCGATGCGCATCGAGCAGCCGTGCCAGCGCTTCGGAATGGCGACGCGCCGGGCGCGCCATCTTCGGCGGCTTGCCGGTGGCGATGTCCACGGCCATGTCCGCCGCCAGGCCGAGCGTGCTGTTGGCGTTGCGGCGCGACAGCGCGACATAGGCGCGCTTGCGCTTGAGCGGGTCGCCCGGCAGCGGGCGCAGCGCGGACGGGAGCCCGGCCTCGCGGCAGGCGCGCTCGAGGATCAGCGCGTTGGACAGGCCGTAGTCTTCCAGCACGTAGCAGATCGGACGGGCGTCACCGGCCAGCGTCTCGGGCAGCGGGTCGATCCGCAGCTCGATCCAGGGCTCCAGCACCTTGCCGAGCAGACCGGCCCACCACGGGCGCCGCCCGCGCGGGGGCGCCGCTGGAGAGGGCGGCTCCGCGGGTGCGGGCGACAGGGTCGGCTCGGGCGGCGCGGGGGCATCGGATTCCGGCCCGGTCGCGGACTCGGCGGGCGGCACGGATTCGACGGGCGTGGACACCCCGGCAGCCGGGGCGGCACCGGGTTCGAACAGGGTCGGTTGGGTCGGGGATGTCGGCATGATCGCCGCCATTATGACGAAGTCGGTTTCGTCGTCGTGGTCCGGCCGGGCGGTTCGGCGACCGGCGGGGGGGTCGTGGCGGGGGACGGGGCGGGCGCCGTGGCCGGCAACGGCGCGGCGGCGGCGCGGGCATGACGCAGGAAATCGCTGAGATACCAGTGGCCGTCGACCTGTTCCACCACGACCACGGTGTCGATGGTGCGGCCCGCCAGGGGGTAGCGCATCCGGACCCGTGCGCGATCGTCCTCGCGGCTCTCCAGGGTCAGGGTCATGCGCTCCAGGCTGTCGTCCAGGTCCAGGTCGTAGACGCGCAGGGTCTGTTTCAGCGCCGCCATCATCGGGCCCAGCCGATGCAGGCTCTCGTCCATGCCCAGGCGGTGGAAGTCGGCGTCCTTCTGCAGCCCGGTGCGGCGGGCGGCGTCGGTCAGCGTGGCGATGGCGTTGCGCGCCCGTTTCGGATCGCCCAGCTTCGCCTGCGCACCCCATTCGCCGAGGGCTTCGACCAGTTGCACGTAGTGGCGACGCTCCTCCGGGCTGAGCGAGGCATCGCTCTGCAGGTATTTCATGCCGAACAGACTCAGGGCCTCGGCCGCGGCGCGGATCTCGCCGTGGGCATTGGCGAACTGGCGGTCGTAGCTACGGCGCAGGCGGGCCTCGGCGCCGTCGGCGGCCAGCGTCGACAGCATCCCGGGAATGCGGTGATCGAACGGCAGCTCCTCCAGCGGCCAACGGGTGCGCCCGGCCTGCCAGGCGGCGGCCAGCGCGGGACGCAGCGTCGGCGGCACCGCATCGCGGGCGAAGCCCTGCAGGTCGTTGTCGCGGAGATGGGCGTTGAGCACGGCCACCGCCTGCACCGGATCGTTCGCCGCGCCGACAGGAGCGGGTTCCCGGCATCCGGCCGCGGCCAGCGCCAACGCGCAGGCGAGCAGCGCCGACAGCGCGGGCGGAACGGAACGGGCGGGGGCGACGGCGGTGGGCATCCCGGCATCTTGGCCGGCCTGAACGGCCCCGACAAGCGGCCGTCGCCCCGCAGCGGCGCGACCAGAAAAAAAGGAGACCACGAGGGTCTCCTGAAAAGTGTCCGGCCGAGGACCGGATCGTCACGGTTGTGGCATGGCTCCG
>JAYRTK010000143.1:0-8450 GCA_041919595.1 Lysobacteraceae bacterium | reverse complement strand
CGTTCCAGGCCGACGTGCAGCAGGTGCTGCAGTTGGTGATCCACTCGCTGTATTCCAACAAGGACATCTTCCTCCGCGAGCTGATCTCCAACGCTTCCGATGCCTGCGAGAAGCTGCGGTTCGAGGCTATCGAGGCGCCGGCGCTGCTGGCCGGCGGCGGTGATCCGGCCATCGACGTGCTCGTCGACGCCGACGCGCGCACGCTGACCATCCGCGACAACGGCATCGGCATGTCGCGCGAGGAGTTGATGCACAACCTCGGTACGGTCGCGCATTCGGGCACCAAGCGCTTTCTCGAAAGCCTCGCCGCCGGCGGCAAGGTCGACGCCCAGCTGATCGGCCAGTTCGGCGTCGGCTTCTATTCGGCTTTCATCGTCGCCGATCGCATCGAGGTCACCAGCCGTCGCGCCGGACACGGCGACGCCTGGATCTGGCGTTCGACGGGCGATGGTCAGTTCACGCTCGAAGCCGCGCCCGCCGATACGCCGCGCGGCACCGCGCTGCGCCTGCATCTGCGCGAGGACGCCGGCGATTATCTGCAGTCGTGGAAACTGCGTTCGCTGATCCGCACCTATTCCGACCACGTCGCTTTCCCGATCCGGATGGAAGCCGCGGCGCCGCCGGCCGAGGACGGCGCCGAATCGCCGTCGCCGGAACTCGAAACCGTGAATCAGGCATCGGCGCTGTGGACCCGGTCGAAGACCGAGCTGAGCGACGACGATTACAAGGCCTTCTACAAGCATCTGTCGCACGATTTCGCCGACCCGCTGGCATGGACCCACAACCGGGTCGAAGGCAATCAGAACTTCACGTCGCTGCTGTACCTGCCGGCACATGCGCCGTTCGACTTCGATGCCGGCCGCGGCGAGCGCAAGGGCCTGAAGCTCTACGTCAAGCGCGTCTTCATCATGGACGCCGCCGAGCAGATGCTGCCGGCCTATCTGCGCTTCGTGCGCGGCGTGGTCGACTCCGACGACCTGCCGCTGAACGTGAGCCGCGAACTGCTGCAGGAAAGCCGCCAGGTGGAGCGCATTCGCGGCGCGCTGAGCAAGCGCGTGCTGGATCAGCTGGAGAAGATCGCACGTGACGAGCCCGAGCAGTACGCCACCTTCTGGAAGGAATTCGGCGCGACCCTCAAGGAAGGCGTGGCCGAGGACACCGCCAACCGCGAGCGCGTGCTCAAGCTGTTGCGCTTCCCCACCACCCGCAGCACGAACGCTGACGAGCGCGTGTCGCTGGACGATTACATCGCGCGCATGACGGGGCTGCAGGAGGAGATCTACTATCTCACCGCCGACGGCTGGAATGCGGCGCGCCACCATCCCAAGCTCGAAGCGCTGAAGGCGCGGGGCGTCGAAGTCATTCTGATGCACGAGCGCATCGACGACTGGATGTCGAGCTACCTGCACGAATACGCCGGCAAGCGCCTGCGCAACGTGGCCAAGGGCGAGATCGACCTGGACAAGCTCGGCAGTCCCGAGGACAAGGCGAAGCACGAGGAAACCGCGAAGGCCGCGGCACCGCTGGTGGAGACGATCAAGACCGCGCTCGGCGACAAGGTCAAGGACGTGCGCGTGTCCAACCGCCTGGTCGATTCCGCCGCGTGCCTGGTGCTGGACGAATACGAGATGTCGCTGCAGATGCAGCGGTTGATGAAGTCGCTGGGCCAGGATGCGCCGGCCTCGGCGCCGATCCTCGAAATCAATCCCGAGCATGCGCTGCTGAAGCGGGTCGAGGCCGCGCAGGGCGACGAGACCCGCGTGGCCGATTACGCGGAACTGCTGTTCGAGCAGGCGATGCTGGCCGAAGGTGGCCAGCTCGACGATCCGGCGGCGTTCATCGCGCGCATGAATCGGCTGCTGGTGGCCTGAGGCGACGCGCCCGCGTCCGTTACGGCGGCGGTGCGTCCTGCGCCCGTGCGTCGGCCGGCCCCTCCACGGCTTCGTAGGCGTCGCGCAACGCGCGACGCTGCGGATCGTCGACCACGGGCGGTGGCTCGGGCCGGTTTCCGCGTGCCACCCACGCCGCGTCGTCTTCCGCCAGCGCCTGCATCAGCGCGCGATATTCGGGTGAATCGCGCAGCGCGTCGCGGACGAAATCGGCGACCAGCGCCGCATCCGCCGGATCGAGCCGCAGCGCGGTCGGAATCGACTGCAGGCGCGCGCGCAACCGCGGATCGGCGACCTTGTCGAAACCGATCTCGATCAGGAACACGCGCGGCGTCGCGGTCGCGAACACGCCGCTGCGCACGGTCTCGGGATCCTCGGCGATCTGCCGCTGCCAGTCGACGACGCGCTGGCGCAGCGTCGCGGCCAGTTCCTGCGAATCCATGCGCATGTTGCCGTTGATCGCGGCGTTGATCGTGCGCCACGTTCCGGGCACGCGCGGTCCGCCGTCGCTCGGATCGCCGGGATTGCTCTCGACGTTGAGCACGATGATCGCGAAGGTACGGATGCCGCGATAACCGAAGCGGCGCAGCGTGTTCACCAGCCCGTTGTAGCGGCCCACCGCCTGCAACGGGCCGGCGACGCCGAGGTTGTCGGCGACGCCGCCATCGATCAG
Source organism: Lysobacteraceae bacterium (assembly GCA_041919595.1). Lineage (GTDB taxonomy): Bacteria > Pseudomonadota > Gammaproteobacteria > Xanthomonadales > Xanthomonadaceae > Lysobacter_I. The sequence continues at coordinate 5,888 of JAYRTK010000143.1, read as the reverse complement.
ATGGCGATAGCGACGTGGCGCGTGATCGCCGGGACATTGGCCGGTGTCGCTGTAATCGGCGATGTTGATCGGGCTGAACACGCCGGGCACCGCCGCCGAAGCGGCCACCGCGCGCGCCAGCGGCACCGGGCCGAGATCGCTGCACAGATCGTCGAAACCGTCCTGCGTGAACTCCACCCGACGGCCGTCGAGCATGTCGGTGGCGCCGATCCGCAGATACGGACGGCGGCGCGGCAGATCGGCGAAAGTGCGGCCGTCGTACAGCGCCTCGTCGAGGCGATCGGCCAGATAATCGCCGCGACCGTAGTAGGGGCTCGACAGCGCGCGCAGATGCCGCGGCCGCAGGACGCCGCCGAGGATCTCGCCCTGCAGATCGCGCTGCAGCGCGCGGGTCGGGAAATCCTCGAACAGACGCTCGCCGTACAGCGCGTAATAGGCCGGGGCGAAGCCGCCGCCCGACACGGAGGACATGAAATCGACTTCGCGCAGCAGCGTGGTGTCCTGCCCGTCGACCCGCACCGGCTGCCGGCGCAACGCATCGAACAGCGCGTACGACGCCGCGGCCGAACGCATGCCGCCGCCGGAGAAGGTCAGGCTGAGCATCAGCGTGTCGGTATTGCCTTCGCCGCGGGCGAGGTTCTCGATCCGGTACTGCGTCGCGCGGTCCGCCTGCGGCGACGCCGGCGGATTGCGCGCGGGCTGCAGGCTGGCGCACGCCGACAACAGCATGACCGACAGCGCCACCAGCGGGCGGAGGCCGCCCGACCCGTGCCTGTACTCGAACATGCGCGCCTCCTCCCCCGCGAACCTGCGCACGCTAGCACAGGCGCCGCGACACCGCAGTCGCGGCCGCGCGGGGTTCGGACGATGGCGGCGCGCGACTATTCCCGGATCCGGCGCTCGATCGCCTCGATCCGCGATACCCAGACGCCGAGATCCACGTTCTGGGGATCGTCGTGTCCATCGGGAATGCCTTCGTCGATGTTGAAGTGATAGGCGGGAATCAACCAGCGTCCCGCTCTCACGCTCGCGACGATGTACGCCAACGCCAGCCGTTGGTATTGACCCTCGCCGAACCCGGGTTCGGGCGCGCGCCAGGCCCAGCTTCCGGGCGGCTTCATCCGTACCTGGATGTTTTCGACATGGACGAAAACCCGACGGGCGGCGTTGTACTGCACCTCGACCTTGGTGGCGCTCGAGGGGCGATCGACGGCCCAGTCCCGGAACGTTCGCGAACGTCCGTCCCGGCTGATGATCAGGTTGACCTTGTTGGACAGGCCCGACCACCCCGTCAGCCGGTTGCTCGCGTGTCCGGGCAGGTCGATGTCGCCCGGAAACGCGGGCGCGTTCGGCAACTCGGGCGAACTGGTGTCGTGGATGACGAAATAGTGGCGTGCGGCCGCGTCTCCGAGCGCGAGTGGACCCCCGAGGTCCGCGCTGTCGATCCCGTTGAGATCCAGATACCGGCGCACCCGATCGACTTCGAGCTCGACGGGTTCGCCGACCCGCGCGAGCAGCCAGGGCGGGATCGGCTGCACCACGGCGCCGCCGCCCTTCGGTTTCACCCTGCGGAGCAGGCAGGTCGCCTGTTCCTGCGACGTTCCCGCGAAATGCAGCGTGGCCGTATCGAATCGACAACCGCCCGGAGCGGTCCCGGCCAACGCCGATGGCGAAGCGGACAGCAGCCCCACGATCGCGGCCACGGCGATATCTCCGCTAATCGTCATGCGCGTTCTCCCTGTCGCTCTGCGAAAGACTTCGCTGTTCGCACTTCGCCGGCAACCGCTCGGTTCCGGCGATCACCGCGTAGTCGCCCGAGGTCGCGTCCCGGGCGTCCTCGGCGAGACAGAACACCGTCCCTTCCAGATAGTCCCTGACGACGTTCCAATCGGTCTCCTGCCGGATGTAACCGAGCAGGGTGGCGCTGACGTTCACGGGATCCTGCGTCGGCGTGAATCCGCGCTGCTGCCATGCGCTCCGCAGATCCTGCCGCTTGTGCGCATCCGGGTCCTGGCACGTGTAGGAATGGAACTGCCTGATGCCGCCGTTCGGGCATCGCGGGCTCGGCTCGAAGGTCCGCGTCGCATGTGCCGCCGAATAAGAGTCCTGCACCATGTGCAGCAGGGAGCCGGCAGCCATCATCCGCTTGTGCGCGTTGCCCTTGAGTTGATACTCGGGAGCGAAGAGGTAATGGATCGTCCAGCCCGACTGATGTTCGAAGTGGGCTCTCAGCTCCGCGGGCGCGATCTCGTTCATCGTGGTTTCCGGATCGAGCCGGCCGGTGGCCACCCGATAGGCGAACTCGGCCCACAGCAGTGCGCGATGCCGCGTCGTGACTGCGGGCTCTCCATCGACCGAGGCCATGGCGTGCAGGAACTGGAGATCGCCGTAGTGGCTGCGATAGGTCATGTAGTAGTGCGGTCCGATCGCTGCTTTCTTGCCGAGCCAGTTCCGGTCGGTGGTCGCGATCAGGCGGGCATCGTGCATCCAGGACAGGAACCGGCCTTGCCGCAGCGCGAAGAGCAACTGGTTCGGATCGTCGTTCCACCACACGCCACGAATCAGAGAGTCGTATTTGTTGCCCCTGGGCTCGACCGAGCGTTCGGTGCGGTCGGTGCAGATCAACGGTCCCGCGACGGGCCCGGGGTGCGCCTGCAGGCAAGCGCGCGCCAGCTGGGTGATCTCCTCGTGCACCGGCTCCGCGATCCTGTGGAACGGGGTTTCGGAATCCTGCCGGTATTTGTCCTGCAGCGGATTGATGTTGTGCGCCGCGGCGGGACTGCCAGCCAGCACGCACGCGACGACGAATGCGATCTTGCGAACCCCGAGCATCCCACTTCCCCTGCTTCCGTAGCGTTCGAGCATAGCGTCTTCCGATCCGCGTGCGGATCGAGATCGGCGGCAGGCTGGCATCGCTCCGGACGGGGAGCCCCCCGGGGAACCATCGTGAGCGTGATCAACGACACGCGTCCGTCCGCGGCCCGTGGGGGACACGGCCCCATCGCGCCGCGACGCGGACGGAAAAGCGGACGGTGACATGAAGACGTTCGATCGGGGCATGTCGGTGCGCTCGGCGAACGCGCTACCCGCGTGCTGCGCGACGAGCTGCGCCGCTGGGACGCGTCTTCGCCGCTGGCGGTGGAGGGCGGCGTCGACACGTTGCTGCAGACCTTGCAGCGACAGCGGCGGATGGAGCGCGACGATGGTCCGGCGTGGTTGTCGCGCGCCCGCGCCGGTGCCGACCACCGGTTTCGGCGCCGTCACCCGCGCGGTCGAAGCCGGCGACTACAAACGGATCGCCAGCATCGTCGTCGCGCGCGATGGCCGCCTCGTCTACGAACGCTGTTTCGACGACGGCGTCGCCGAAGCACGGCGCAATACCCGCTCCGCGACCAGGACCCTCGCCGGCATGCTGCTCGGCCTCGCCATCGCCGACGGCAAGCTGCCGAACGCGCAGACGCCGATGCTGCCGTATCTCGGCGCACGCTCCGCCATCGTCAATCCCGATCCGCGCAAGGTGAAGATCACGTTTCGCGGGCAAGACCTGGCCTTCGTATGCGATGAACGGTGCCGGCGGCAGCACCGTCCAGGTGTTCCAGGAACGGCATGTCGTCGTGGTCATCACCACGACCAACTTCGATGTCCAGCAACCGCATCGCTTCACCGCGAAATTGTGGACGGAGACCCTGCTGCCGGCGTGCTGAGCGGATGTCGATTGCGGCCGGTTGTCCGCGGCGGGCTTCTGTATGATCGTCGACGGAGGGTGATCGAATCGTCGAGCCACCTTCGCACGGAAGGCATCCACAAAACAGGAGTGGTACATGAGTACGTTCTACATAGGCAACATTGCCGGTGGCGTCGTGACGGCCGCGCAGGCGAATGCCGGTTCGGCGATGGCCCTGCTGAATCGGGCGTCCTCCGATCTGCAGTGCTGGGTGCTGACGACCGATGGTCATCTCGTGCTGAGCGCCTCTTCGGCAGACCTGTGCCTGAGCGTCGCGAGCGATCAACTCCAGAGTGGAGGCGCCGTGATCCTCGCAGCCAAGGGCGCCAGCGGATACCTGCAGCAGTGGAACTACGACGCGGCGACATCCCAGCTCTCGCTCCAGGGCAATGCCGGCTACCTGCTCACCAATGCTTCCGGCGGCCCGGCGGGCCCGCTGGTCTACGTTTCAACCGCGTCGACGTCTCCGCAGAACCAATGGTGCCTGAGCATCAGCACGCTTCCGCAGCCGATGATCGGGATGAACTGGGAACCCGCGCCTTCGGATTACACTGGTCTGCCGGCGCCGTCGAAGTACGGCGATACCGATTTCGCCAACGCGGATTTCCAGGCGCTCTGGAGTCCGGATCCGGCAGGCGTTGGGCGAAACGATCTCGGAACGATCTCGGGTTTCGGTTGCAACACCATCAAGATGTACAACTGGAGCGTGCCGGCGCCGAACGGATACTGGATGCGCAACCATCAGCCGTTCCTCACCGCCGCCGCGGACGCCAACCTGAGCGTCATCGTCCCGATCAGCAACTTCTTCACCGGCACCGCCTACAACAACCGGACCAACAACGGCAATTCGGCGGGACCATCGTCGAATGCGGACCTCGGGGCCTGGATCACCGCGATCGTCACCGAAGTCTATGTGAACAACAACGCACCCGGACCGGTGGTGATGTGGGCGATCGGCAACGAATACGACAACAGCAATCTCGGTGCCTACGGCTATTGCGAGGCGCAGGACATCGCGACGATCGCGAGCCTGATCATCGCCGCGGAGGCGAGCCTCGGCATTCCCGCGGCGAACGTGCTGCCGTTCACCAGCCCGGTCACGACCGCGATCGATCCGGTCAACACGAGCATTCCGCAACCCAACCCGCCCGCGGATCCGATCATGGGGCAGTATGCGATCCAGGCCCTCATCGACGCCTTCGCCACGGCCGGGATTCCGGCGACACGCTTCGTCGCGTCGGTCAATTCGTACCAGACCGGCGCCCAGCTGACGGGGTACAACACGGCGTTTCCACAGGTGTTTCCCGGCGTGTACTGGTTCTACGGCGAACTCGGATGGAGCAACGCCAACGGCGGCGAAACCACCCAGGCCGACAATCTCTACGATCAGTTCTCGACGATCCTTCCGCTGGCGAAAGCCGCCGGCAGCACGTTCCTGGGCACCTGCTGCTTCGAGTATTCCGACGAACTGTGGAAAGGGGGAGCGGGGTCGTCGGAAACCGAGTTCGGCATCTACACCTTCCCGTCGAGCGGCACGCCCGCGACCGCGCAGGAAGGCGATCATTCGCCGGTATGGGGCGCGTCCTATCCGGTCGACGCATTCGTCGCACGCAAGGCGGTGGCGTCCTTCATCGCGGCGATCGCGGGGCAGTCGAATCCCCAGTCCTGAGCCGCGCGCCGGAGAACGCGCCTTGCGCGCGTTCTCCGGATCTCAGCGCCCGGCCTCGATCGATGCCAGGGGCCATGCGCGCATGCTGGCATCGCGACATCACGGCCTTCCGCCGGACGACGCAAGGCGCTACACCATCCGCGGCCCCTGAATGACCGGTCCGTTCTGTTGCTGTGTCTGCTGTTGCGTCGTCAGCGACTGCTCCTGTGCCTGCGCTTGATTGATCTGCGCGACACGTTCGCTGCTCTCGACAAGCGGCTGATGGACGGACTGTGCGACCTCGCCCACCGCGGTCCGCGCCCACGGCGTGCTCGGGTCGCGCGTGTCCGTCATGTAGACACGGTTGCCATCGGGACTGAATTGCGCGAAACCGACCTCCTGCAGGCCGCGTTCGCGTGCAGTGGCGGTCAAACCGCCCGCAAGCTGCGTGCTGAGCTGATCCGGCGTCCGCCCGATGGCCGCATCGCGTTCGCCGACGGTGGCGGACAGGCGCGC
>JAYRTK010000142.1:0-8460 GCA_041919595.1 Lysobacteraceae bacterium | reverse complement strand
GCCTGGGCGATCGCACGGTCGAGAGCATCATGACCCCGCGCACCCGCATCGTCTGGCTGGACGCGAACGCATCGTTCGACGAGAACCTGGCCGAGATGCGCGAGACCCCGTACTCGCGCTATCCGGTCTACCGCGGCAGCGACACCGACGTGCTCGGCCTGCTGGAAGTGAAATCGCTGCTGGACCGCCTCAACGAGCGCGCGCCGGATCTGTTCAAGACCCTGCGCCCGGCGCTGTTCGTCTCCGAATCGACCCATGCGCTGAAGCTGCTGGAGATCTTCCGCGAGGAGCAGCAGTCGCTGGCGCTGGTGGTGGACGAATACGGCGAGATCACCGGCATGGTCACGGTCAACGACCTGATGGGTGCGGTGCTCGGCCGGCTGCAGTCCGGCGAAACGCCGGACTCCGAAGCCCTGGTGATCGAACGCCCGGACGGCTCGCTGCTGGTCGACGGCTCGCTGCCGGTGGATGAACTGCGCGAGATCGTGGGCCAGCGCCTGCCGCACCTGGACGATCACGACTACCACACCGCCGCCGGCATGGTGATCGCGCATTTCGGCCGCATCCCCAACACCGGCGAGGCCTTTGACTGGGCCGATTGGCGGATCGAGGTGGTCGATCTGGATGGACCGCGGATCGACAAACTGCTGCTGACCCGACTCGGACGCAAGGACGCCGATGATGATGTCTGAACCGGAACGCCCGACGGAACAGGCCGGAGGGACGCAGGACGGGGAAGGCGCCGTCGAAGGCACGGCAGAACCGCAGGGCATGCGCGCCGTGATCGATGCGCTGTGCGACGGCGATCCCGACGAGCGACTGCAATTGCGCGAGCTGGTCGTCGATCTCGGCCGCAGCACCTTCGGCGTTCTGCTGTTCATCGCGACGCTGCCGGCGTTCATTCCGATCCCCGGCGTCGCCGGTGCGCTCAGCGGCCCGCTGGTGGTGCTGGTGGGCGTGCATCTGTTGATGCTGCTGCGCAAACCCTGGCTGCCGGATTTCCTGGCCCGCCGCGGCCCGCAGCGGAGCACCCTGATCCGTTTCGATCGCGGCGCCGACCGCTGGCTGCGCTGGCTCGAAAAACTGGTGCAGCCGCGGCTGACCATCGTCACCGATCATCCGGTCACCACGGTGTTCACCGGGTTGCAGCTGGTGTTGCTCGGCATCCTGCTGGCGCTGCCGATCCCGTTCACCAATTATCTGTTCGCCGGCCTGCTGCTGTTCTATGCCCTGGCCCTGCTCGAACGCGACGGCGTGCTGATGCTGCTCGCCTGGGTCGCGGGCATGATCGCGATCTACGTGTTCGGTGCGGTCTCCGGCAATCTGGCCGCGATGCTCTGGGCCTGGGTCGCGGGGCTGATGCAGTAGTAGCCGCGAGCTTCGGCCTGCGGGGCACCGTCTCGCGACGGTTCCGGAAGGCCACTGCCGAACGGCCGCGCGGTGGGCCGCCTTTCCGGGTCTCCGCCCTGCGCCGACCCGGGTCGATCAGTCCAGCAGCGCGGTGAAATCGCGCATGTTCATCGGGTGCCCCAGCCAATAGCCCTGGGCAAGGTCGCAGCCGCGACTGTGGAGCAGATCGCACTGGCCTTCCTTCTCCACGCCTTCGGCGACGACCGTCATGCCCAGCGAATGCGCCATCGCGATGATCGCGGTGGTCAGGGCCAGATCATCGGGGTCGCGCAGCATGTCGGCGATGAAGCTGCGATCGATCTTCACCCCGTCCACCGGCACCCGGCGCAGATGACTGAGACCGGAGAACCCGGTTCCGAAATCGTCCAGCCAGACCTTGACCCCCATCTCGCGCAGACTGGCGAGGATCTGCCGCGCCTGCGCCTCGTCGGCGAGCACCGCGGTCTCGGTCAACTCGACATGCATCAGCCGCGGGGGCAGACCGCTCTCCGCGAGCGCGGCGGTCACCTGCTCATGGAAATCGCCGCTGCGCAGTTGCCGCGCGGACACGTTGATCGAGACGAAGAGATCGCCCTCCTCTCCCGCCTCGCGGCGCCAGCGCATGGCGTCCTTGCAGGCGGCACGCACCACGGCCGGGCCGATGATCTCGATCAGACCGCTCTGCTCGGCGACGTCGATGAACACCGACGGCGCGACCTGACCGTGCACCGGATGCTGCCAGCGCAACAGGGCCTCGGCACCGACCAGGGTCTTGTCGGAAACGCGATACACCGGCTGGTAGGCGAGCGTGAGTTCACCACGCTCCCAGGCACCGCGCAGATCCTGCTCGATCCGCACCCGGCGGGTGACGGCCTGATCCATGGCGCGGCTGTAGAACCGGTAGCAGTTCTTGCCGGCGACCTTCGCCTGATACATCGCGATGTCGCCGTTCTTCATCAGCATGGTCGCACCGGAGGCATCGTCCGGAAACAGCGTCACGCCGATCGAAGTCCCGAGGAACACCTGTCGATCCTGGACCACGATCGGCCGGCTCAGTTCGGCCACCAGCGTCTCGGCCAGATGCGCGGCGCTGGCGCGGACGTCGGTGTGATCGCCTTCCGCATAGAGCAGAATCACGAACTCGTCGCCACCGAAACGCGCCAGTTCGCTGGCATCGCCGCCGGCGCGCTCGACCGCTTCGCGGATCCGGTTGGCGAACTGGATCAGCACTTCGTCGCCGACATCGTGACCGAGGGTATCGTTGACCCGTTTGAAATCGTCGATGTCCGCGAACAGCAGCGCGAGCTGGCGGCCGACGCCGCGCAACTGCATCAACCGATGGTCGAGCGTCTCGCGGAACGCGAGTCGGTTGGCCAGGCCGGTGAGGGAGTCGGTGTAGGCCATGCGCCGCATGTCGCGATCGTGGCGGACGATGCTGTCGGCCATGCGCGCGAAGGCACGCACCAGCGTGCCGACCTCGTCGCGGCGGCCATTCACCGGCAGCGCGGTGGTGAAATTGCCGGCCTCGATCTCCCGCGCGGCGTCGGACAATTGCCGGATCGGCCGCACCAGTGCGCGCTGCAGCACCATCGCGACCAGCGCGCACAGCGAGAACAGCATCAGCAGCAACAGCCCGATCCAGGCGAGATGACGCTTGCCCAGCGCCTGCAGGCGGTCGGTGATCTCGCGGTTGACGTGCGCTTCCTCGGCCCGGATCTTGGCGAGCGAGTAGCCGACCCGCACACCGCCCAGACGCTGGTCGCCGATGCGGATCGGCATCGAGACATCCATCACCTCTTCGGCGCTCAGGACCTGCAGACCGTCGGCGGCGACGATCCGCCGCGCAAGCGGATCGACCATGCGCTGACCGAAGGTCGGAATGTCGCCGGAACCATCGTGCAGGATGTTGCCCTTGGCGTCGTAGACCAGCACGTAGCTGACGTCGGATTGACGCAGGATGCTCTGGGTGGTGACACCGATGGCGTCGAGATCGAAGTAGTAGACCGGATTGACCAGCAGATCGGCCGCCTGCGTCACCTGCGATTCGCCGCGCTGGCGCAGGCGATCGTAGACCAGCACGCGGGTGGCTTCGCGGCTGAGCTCCAGCACCTCGGTCTGGGTCGTGGTCTGCCGCTGCCAGATCAGGGCGACCACCGCGAGCATGACCACCAGGGCCAGCCCGATCACCACCATGAACTTGGCCTGCAGGCCCTCGAACAGTCTCATTCCACGTCCGCCCTGACCTGGGCGACACCGCTGCGCAATCCCGCAAGCACCGCGCGGGTGTCCTGATCGATCGGCATGAACCGGGTGGTCCGGAAAAAGTATTTCAGGGCTTCGGCCGCGCGTGGATCGGAGGCGGCTTCGATCAGCACCTCGCGCAACCGCGCCTGCACCTTCGGATCCAGATCGGAGCGCACCATCTCCAGCGCGCGCGGCACCGGTCCGGTGATATGCACGACTTCGAGATCCCGGCGATAGGACGGCGGCAGGCGCTCGGGATTGTTCCAGTCGATGTCGCTCATCGTGCCGGCGTCGACCAGGCGCTTGTGCACCCAGGCGCCGATGTTGAGCTCCGACCGCGCGAACACGTAGCCCACACTGTCGCCCGCGGGCTTGTCCATCGGCGACAGCAGCAGACTGAGCGACATCCGGCGTCGCAGCAATTCGATCGCCGGCACGAAATAGGCGCTGGTCGAAGCGTTGTTCTGGAAGGCGACGCTGCGTCCACGCAGATCCTCCAGGGTCTTGAGGCCACTGTCGCGGCGGACGAAGAACACCGTGCGGTAGCTGCTGACACCGTCGCGTTCGGTCAGCAACAACGGCTGCGCTCCGCTGCGCTGCTGCAACAGCATGGCGGTTCCCGCGGTCTCGGTGACCCAGTCGACCTGGCCGCGGCGGAGATAGCTCGCCATCTGCTGGGGGTCCCGCGCCATGAGCACCCGCCCCTCGCGGATGCCCACGTCGGCCATCCGCGGGACCACGTAATCCAGCAGCGGCTTGAGTTGTTCGTAATGGGTCTTGGGGTCGTCGCTGATGCGCCCCAGGACCAGAATGTGACGCGAATCGTCAGCTGCGGCCGCGGCCGGTGCATGCCCGGTCAGGCCGGACAGGGTCATCAGCAGGGCGGCAACGCAGGCGAGTCGGCCGGACAAGGTCAGTCTCCCGTGGCCCGCAGGCAGTGACCGTCGACGCCGCGAGCCCCCTCCGGGCACATCATCCCGGCGCGGATCCCGCCCCGGGCATCAGGGTCCCGGGCAAGATGTCCCCGATCGCGAGCGAGGCGATCACGGCCGCTGCGACGGCGCGATCCGGCCTTCGGCGATGCCGGCCATGCGCTGGGCATCGGCGAGCATTCCGCGCAAAAGCCGCACTTCCCGGGCATCCAGGCCAGCGCGGAGGAACAGCCGCCGGAACTTCCGCATCGCGGCCGCCGGTGTCCGGCCCTTGTGAAAATCGATCGCATCCAGGGTGTCTGCCAATTGCGAAAAGAGACCTTCGAGTTCGGCGTGCGTCGCGGCGGGTTCACTCCGAACCTCGGGTTCGCGGGCGTCCATCGCGGATGTCGGGATGGATACCGCCGACGCCCCGGCCGACGGAATCGGTGCCTCGACCCGCTCCACGAACCATCCAACACGCAATTCGTATGCCAGCACCTGGACCGCGGCGGCCAGATTCAGCGAACTGTATTCGGGATTGGCCGGAATGTGCACGGCCGCGTGGCACAACTGCAATTCTTCGTTGTCCAGGCCGGTGCGTTCCCGGCCGAAGACCAGCGCCACCTCCCCGCCCTGCCCCGCGGCGGCCCGCCCGCGGGCGGCGGCCTCGCGGGGGGACAGCTCCTCCAGTGCGATCCGGCGGCTGCGGGCGGTGCAGCCCAGCACCAGCCGGCAGTCGGCCACCGCTTCGGCCAGGGTCTCGACCCGGACCGCGGTCTCCAGCACATCCGCGGCGCCGGCCGCGAGCGCCAGCGCCTCCGGGTGCGGGAAGCGCTCAGGCGCCACCAGCACCAGTCGCGAGAATCCCATGGTCTTCATCGCCCGCGCCGCGGAACCGATGTTGCCGGGATGCTGGGTGCCGACGAGGACGATGCGCAGGCGATCGGCGGAGATCGGGACAGGGACGTGCACGGACGAGGAGGCGGAGGACATGCCGCAATGTTAAACTCTCGCGCCGGCCATAGCGCCGGATCGTTCTTTTCCCCTGCCCAGTCTTTCGCGTCCGCAGGGACGCGCCCGGAGTCGTTCGCGATGCAACAGCCCGCTGTCAATGTCATGGTCAAGGCGGCTCGCGCCGGCGGCAACATCCTTCTGAGGCACATGGCCCGGCTGGACGCGATCGACGTGGTCGAGAAGGACCGGATGGACTTCGCCAGCGAGGTCGACCGCCTCGCCGAGGCCGACATCGTCAGGGAACTGCGCCGCGCCCAGCCCGACTACACGATCCTGGCCGAGGAAGGCGGACACGCGAAGGGCAACCGCGGCCCCAGCCGCTACACCTGGGTGATCGACCCGCTCGACGGCACCAGCAACTACCTGCGCGGTTACCCGCACTGGTGCGTCTCCATCGCGCTGTGCGAGGGCCCGGAGCCGCTGCATGCGGTGATCTTCGACCCGCTGCGCAACGAACTCTTCACCGCGAGCCGCGGCAGCGGCGCCCAGCTCAACGGCCGTCGCATCCGCGTCGCCGAACGCCGGGAGATGCCCGGCGCGATGCTCGCCACCGGTTTCGCCCCGCGCGAGCGCAAGCGCGCCGACGCCCAGCTCGACTGCATCAAGTCGCTGCTGGTCCATGCCGAGGACATCCGCCGCGGCGGGTCGGCGGCGCTGGATCTGGCCTACGTCGCCGCCGGCCGCCTGGACGGGTTCTTCGAAGGCGGATTGCGCGCCTGGGACGTCGCCGCCGGCGTGCTGCTGGTCCGCGAGGCGGGCGGGCGGGTCTGCGATTTCCGCGGCGCGGCGCTCGGCCCGATGCACATCGACGCCGGCGGCCGCCAGATCGCTGCCGCGAACGTGCGCCTGATCGATTCGCTGCAGCAGACCATCGTCAACACCGGATACGCCAAGGCGTTCGACTGACGCCTGTCGTTCCACGTCGCAAGCCGCCGCCGGGCAGTGTGGACGCGCGGCGAGCGCAGGGCGAATCCGGGACGCACCCACGGCAGGACACGACAGAACACGATCGGACAGGCGCCACGAAAAAGGCCGCGCGGATGCGCGGCCTTTTTCGTGGGCGAGACTGCGTGAGCGGTCAGGGACGACGCGCCAGTGCCGCCTCGTCGCGGGCCTTCGGCATCAGGTCCTGCTTGCTCACGCCCAGCCACAACAGCAGCGGACAGGCGACGAAGATCGAGGACAGGGTGCCGATGATGATGCCGATCATCTGCGACTCGGCCATGCCCTTCAGCGAACCGCCGCCGTAGATATACAGCGCGAGCACGGTGAGGAACGCCACGAACGAAGTGATGACCGTACGCGACAGGGTCTGGTTGATCGAGGCGTTGAGCACCTCGCCGGGGCTGGCGCGCATGCCGCGGAAATTCTCGCGGACACGGTCGAACACCACGATGGTGTCGTTGATCGAGTAGCCCATCACCGACAGGATGCCTGCGAGGACCGTGAGGTCGAACTCGTGCCCGGTCAGTGCGAACCAGCCCGCCACCACCACCACGTCGTGCAGGGTGGTGATGATCGCCGCGACCGCGAATTTCCATTCGAACCGGAACGAAATGTAGACCAGGAAGCCGATCACCACGAACAGCAGGGCGTACAGGCCGTTCTCGGCCAGTTCGCGACCCACCTGCGGGCTGATTTCCGCGCTTCGCAGCTTGCGCGCCGGATTGCCCGGCTCCGATGCCGCCGCGCGGACGTTCTCGGCGATGCTCGCCGTGGCGTCGGCGTCGGCGTTCGCTCCCACGCTCGCCCTGGTCTCGCGGGCCTCGGCGCGCAGACGCACCAGCAATTCCCGGCCGGTGCCGAACGTCTGCACCTGCGCGTTCTCGAACCCGGCCTCCTCCAGGCGCTTGCGCACGCCGTCGACGTCCACCGGCTTCTCGTATGCCAGCTCGATGCCGACGCCACCGGTGAAATCGAGCGCGAAGTTGAAGTTCTTGACGACCATCGCGCCGATGCCGACGAACATGATCGCGGCGGCGGCGATCAGCGAAATCATGCGCAAACGCATGAAATCGATGGCGATGCCGTAAGGGAATATATTGAACGGTTTCATCTTGCGGCTCCCTTAGATCGCGATCGAGTTGAGCTTGCGGCGGCGGCCGTAGATCAGCGTGGCGATGCCGCGCGAGACCGACACCGCGGTATACGCCGAGGTCGCGATGCCGAGCATCGTGGTCACGCCGAAGCCCTTCAGCGGACCGGTGCCGAACGCGAACATCGCCAGACCGGCCAGGAACGCGGTGATGTTGGCGTCGAGAATGGTGCCGGAGGCGCGGTCGTAGCCTTCGGAAATCGCCTTCAACGGCGGCAATCCCGCGCGCAACTCCTCGCGTATGCGCTCGTTGATCAGCACGTTGGCGTCCACCGACATGCCCACGGTCAACGCGATGCCGGCGAGACCCGGCAGGCTCATGGTCGCGCCGAAGACCGACATCAGCGCGAACACCATCAGCAGGTTGAGCATCAGCGCCACGCAGGTGACGACACCGAACATGCGGTAGTAGAACAGGAAGAACGCGAGCGCGAACAGGAACGAGAACACCACCGCCTTCAGGCCGCGCTCGACGTTCTGCTTGCCGAGGCTCGGACCGACGGTGCGCTCCTCGACGAAGTCCATCGGCGCCGCGAGCGCGCCGGCCTTGAGCAGGCGCGACAGGTCTTCGGCTTCCTTGCGCTCCAGGCCCGTGGTCTGGAAGGTCTTGCCCAGCGGCTCCTGGATCACCGCGACCGAAATGACTTCCTCCTTGGTCTGGAAGTACTTCTGCGGCTTGCCGTCGACCATGCGCAGTTGCGGGATGCGTTCGATGTACACCACCGCCATCTGCTTGCCGACGTTCTCGGTGCTGTACTGGAGCATGTGCTGGCCACCGATCGTGTTCAGCGTGACCAGCACCGC
>JAYRTK010000141.1:0-8479 GCA_041919595.1 Lysobacteraceae bacterium | reverse complement strand
TTGAAGATGGTGGTGTCGTTGAACGCGTAGCTGGCACCGGCCTTCGCGACCTTGCTGCGGGTGCGATGGTAGGAATACCAGTTGGCGAAATTCTGCTTTTCCTGGGCGAGGTTCCGGGTCACGCCGCCCGGCCAGGTGAACGAGGTCACGCCGTTGGTGCAGGTCGAGTACGAGTTGGTGCCGGTGTTCCAGGTGCAGGACTGGGCGGTGCCGTCGGTCAGGAACCGGTAGCGGGTGTATTGCCGCGAGTCCGCCAGATTCGTGATGCTGGTGAAGGGCACGTAGAAGGTCTGGGTCGAGCCCGACAGATTGGTGGTGCCGCCGCTGGCATGGGTATTGCTGTTGTACACCGACGTGTACAGCGTGTCGCCCATGTAGCTGCCGTCGGAACGCTGCCAGCCGCGGTAGGTCCGCGACGGGTTGTAGTACAGCGTGTTGCGGGTGAAGGTCTGCAACTGGATCGCGGTCGGCGTGGTCGCCGGCACCTGCGCGGAGCTGCTCGCGCCGGGCATGAAATCCCAGGCCATCGAACCGGAGTCGTCGAGGATGAACCAGATGTTCGGCGGGACGCCGTTGTTGGTCTGCATCGGCGTGTCGGGAAAATTCACCGCAGCATGCACGGGCAGGCCGAGCACGGTGGCGATGCCGGCGATCAGCGGCGCGAAGCGCGAGGAACGCGCGGTGCGGACGTGGGCGGGACGGGAGGAAGTGTTCACGGCGGCCTCGGTCTTATTTGCCGGCATAGATGGTCTGGAGCAGGACGGATGCACGTCCGTTCTGCTGGCTGCGCACGGTGACCCGGTAACGCGGGGTCAGGCAGAGCGGATGGATCGGCGACAGGCGGTCGCAATCGCGCCAGTTCGGGCCTTCGCCCATTTCCTCGACGATGTACTGCGGCGCGGCGGTGTTCGCATCGAACACGGAAGCGACCCGCCACTGGTTGAATCCCGGGTCGAGCCAGCGCTCCATCGCGGTCGGATCGGGCCGGGCGCACAGTCCAGCCGCATTGCAACCGGCGGTCGGGAAGGCCGGATTCGGGCTGAGCGTGGCCTCGGCTTCACGCAATCCCGCTTCGGCCACCTGGAATCCCAGGCTGCGGTCGAGCAGATTCGAGGTCATGCGCTCTTCGAGCACGGTGCTGCGCAGGCTGGCCAGCCCGAGCAGGGTCATCAGCAGCAGCAGGATGAGCACCACCACCAGGGTGGCGCCACGTTGCCGGCGGGCCGGCGCGACGGGATGGCGTGTGCGACGGTTCATTCCATGCGGTTCCGGAGAGTGACGGTGTGGGAGATGCGACGCGCGAGCTGCGCGCCGCCGACGCCGGCCTGATCGGCGCTGAGCATGTCGAGCGTGATCCGGACGGCGGTGACATCGGTCCAGCGGTTGGCCGGTACCGCGGTGGCGTCGATGTAGTTCACGCCGCCTTCCAGCAGGTACTGGATTTCCATGTCGTTCACGCCTTCGGCGATTTCCTGGTCACGCGCCTGAAGCCCTGCGGCACCGTTGATCAGGGTGCTGCGGAACAGCGAGCGACCGCCGGGGCTGGTGCCGACGAACCAGCGCACCGCGTGCAGACGGACGATCTGCGAGTTGGGGCCGTACTGGTAGGGCGTGCCGTTGGTCGTGCACTTCGGCGGATTGGCGTAGCCCAGTCCCTTGCTGCAGTTGCCCGGATTGGCCGAGCCGCCGGTGTTGTGCACGACGTTGCTGTTGACCTCCGGCTGCGCGTTGGTCACCTGGAACAGCGAGGCCTGGCGCCAGTCGCAGACGATGGCGATGTCGCCGTCGTCGAGGCTGTGATTCACCGTATTGAGATGGAATTCGGCCGAGGTCGGATTATGGTCGACCACGGTGACGGCACTGGAGTTGTCGCCGGACATCAACGCCAGCGCATCGGCGGTGGCGACCCGGTTCGCCGGGGCATCGGGCATCGCCGCCTCGTAGCCGACGATGCCGTTGTTCCAGTTGCTCCACCAGTTGCTGCCGGGGCTGTTGAGCACGTTCACCAGCTTCAGCGGCTCCTTGCGATCGGCGTTGCCGCAGGGATTGCCGCCGGCTTCGCGGATGTCGCGGGCCATCAGCTCGAACGCCATGCGGCCGTTCTCCTGCACCCGTCCCAGGCCTTCGGTGGCCCGGTAGGTCTGACGGTTGGAGATGAAGATGGCGCTGGCGCTGACCACGACCAGCAGGCCGAGCATCATCGCGATCATCAACTCGACGAGGGTCATGCCGCCGGCCGCGGCGCGGCCGCGGGCGAAAACGGGTCCCGGAAGGTTGCTCATGCGGGTCATATCCGAGTCGTGGTGCTGAAGGTCTGGGTGGCCGAACCGGCGCTGCCGCGCGAGTCGTCCCAGCGGACGGTGATCGTGCACAGCGCGGCGACGCACTGCACCTGGCCGCAGGCGGTGGCGCCGAGGTTGTTCTGGACCGCGGTCATCCAGGCGCGCTTGTCTTCGTCGACCAGACCGCCGCCACCGGGCACGGTGCAGGTCATGCCCATGTTGTAGGCGCCGTTGCGCGCGGCCTGCGGATTGGCCCGCATGGCGTCGAGGATGGTGTAGACGTGGACCACGCCTTGGCTGCGCTCCAGCGAGCTCTGGCTGTTGCGCAGCGCCGTGGCCTGCATCGCGGCCACGCCGAGCAGGCCGATGGCCAGCACCAGCACGGCGACGAGCACCTCGATCAGGCCGACGCCACGGACGGCGGCGGCGGTCCGGGGAGCGCGACGACGACGGGCCACCGGCACGGGAAGAGGCTTGGGATCGGTGTACATCATGTATTCCCCGGAGCGTTGCAGGCCCCAGCTTCGTTCGTGGGGGGGCGGACCGCGACGCGACCACCGATGGAGATGTTGACGTTGCGCGCGTTCAGACCGGGATTGGTGACCGGCAGGCACACCCGCAGATTGGCTTCGAGCAGGGTGTTGCCGGCGGAATAGGCCATGCCGTCGGCGCGGAAAGTGATGCGGTTGTTGACGATGCTCGGACTGGCGATGACCTGGACCGGTTCCTCGATCACGCCGGTGCGGACGATCTCGCCGGCATCGACGACCGTGTCGCCATCGGCGTCGGCGAAGATGATCCAGCCGCGCCAGGGCGAAGCATTGGTGCAGGTCAGCTGGTCGGCGCTCTGGCAGATCGTGGTGCGGACGTTGCCGCGGATCGATTCCATCCGCGCGATCTGCAGGGCGGCCACCAGCTCGTTGGCGTTGCTGGTCAGGCGATTGCCGTTGATCATGCCGGTGAACAGCGGGGCCGACATGGCGATCATGACCGCGAGCACCACCACGGTGATGGCCAGTTCGACCAGCGTGAAGCCGGACGCACGGGCGCGGCGTCCGGTCGAGGGGGGTCTGCGTCGGGGGAAGTCTCGCATTGCGCCTCCTGAGTCGATGGCGGCCAGCATAGGCGGCCGTTCAGGAGGCGGCCAGCCAATGGCGGCGTGCCGCCGATGGGCGGCCGGCGCGGACGCATGAGCGGTCCCCCTGCCCGTTCACGCCCGGGCCGGGCATCATGGCGCGATGCCGACCCCCGCCCTGCCCAAGCCATCGCCCGCCGAGATCCGCGGCGGCGCTCCTCTCGACAGCCTGTGGCAGGGCCGCGCGATCATCTGGGTCGTCCTGGCCGCCGAGGGGTTGGCCGCGGTGCTGACTCTCGCCGGCGACGCCCCGCTCGGACGCTGGGTGCGATTCGGGCTGCTGTCGCTGATGGTGCAATGGGTGGCGCTGCTGACGCTGGGCGGGCTCTACCTGCTGCGCGAACGCCTGCGCGACGTCCGCCCGCTGCGCATCGCCTGGCTGGCGCTCGGGTTGCTCCTGGCCAGCAGCTGGTCGGTGCTGGCGATCAGCGACGCCCTGCTGGGCGAACTGTGGCGGATCCCGCCCGCCGCGCGGCTCGACGTGCTCCTGCGCACCACCGGCATCGTGCTGATCGTCGGTTGGCTGGCACTGGCCGCGTTCCAGAACCACTGGCGGGTGCGTCAACTCGCGGTGCGCGCCAAGCAGGCCGAACTGGCCGCCCTGCAGGCCCGGGTGCGGCCCCATTTCCTGTTCAACACCCTCAACACCGGCGCGGCGCTGGTGCATCACCGCCCGGACGAAGCCGAGGAACTGCTGCTCGATCTGGCCGACCTGTTCCGTGCCGCGCTCGGCGGCCCGCGCGAGATCCCGCTCAGCGAGGAATTCGCGCTGATCGAACGCTATCTCGAAATCGAATCGCTGCGCTTCCGCGAGCGCCTGCGCGTGCGCTGGGACGCGCCCGAACCGATGCCGGACGTGCTGGTCCCCGCCCTGTCGCTGCAGCCGCTGGTGGAGAACGCGATCAAGCACGGCATCGAGCGCCTGCCGGCGGGCGGCGAGATCGACATCCACGTCGACGCCGACGCCGCCGGCGTGCGTATCGTCATCGCCAACCCGATGCCTTCGGAGCCGGCCGGCGCATCCACCGGCCACAACGTCGGCCTGCCCGCCTCGCTGGCGCAGATCGAGGCCTACACCGAAGGTCGCGGCGGCGTCGAAGCGCACGCCGCGGACGGACGGTTCACGGTCACGGTGCGGCTGCCGGCGCCCGCCGCCGCCGCGCCGACCGCATCACGTCAGGCAACCACCTCGTAGCAGGGCCGGTAGGCGCCGGAGATTTTCATGCGGCGCTGTTCGACGAATGCTCGCAGCAGCGCGTCGAGCGACTGCATCATGTCGGTGTCGCCATGGATCCTGAACGGACCGTGCTCCTCGATCCGGCGCATGCCGTCTTCCTTCACATTGCCGGCGACGATGCCGGAGAACGCGCGGCGCAGATCGGCGGCGAGCTCGTGCGGTTTGCGGCCATGGTGCAGGTCGAGCGCGGCCATCGCCTCGTGCGTGGGCACGAACGGCTGCTGGAACGTCAGCGGAATCTCCAGCGACCAGTTGAAGAAGAACGAATCCTTCTCGGCGATGCGGTATTCGCGGACCTTGCGGATGCCCGCGGTCATCTTCTTCGCCACCGCCGCCGGATCGCCGACGATGATGCGGTAGCGCGACGTCGCGGCCTCGCCAAGGGTCAGGCGCAGGAACTTGTCGATCTGCTCGAAATACGGCGCCGACGCCGGCGGACCGGTGAAGATCAGCGGGAACGGCAACGCCGCGTTCTCCTCGCGCAGCAGGATGCCGAGCAGATAGAGAATCTCCTCCGCGGTGCCGACACCGCCCGGAAACACGATGATGCCGTGGCCGACGCGGACGAAGGCCTCCAGACGCTTCTCGATGTCCGGCATGATCACGAGATGGTTCACGATCGGATTCGGCGACTCGGCGGCGATGATCCCCGGCTCGGTGATGCCGATGTAGCGCATGCGGCGATGACGCTGTTTGGCGTGCGCGATCGTCGCGCCCTTCATCGGGCCCTTCATCGCACCCGGACCGCAGCCGGTACAGATATCCAGCCCGCGCAGACCCAGCTCGTAGCCGACCTGCTTGGTGTAGAGATATTCGTCGCGGTTGATCGAATGTCCGCCCCAGCACACCACCAGATTCGGGTCGATCGGATGCAGCGTGCGCGCGTTGCGCAGCAGTCCGAACACCGCATCGGTGATGCCTTCTGACGTGCTCAGATCGCGACCGCCGGCACCGTTGCCGCGCAGTTCGATCGCAGTGTAGGCCAGGTCGCGGACCACCGCGAACAACAGTTCGGCGACACCGCGGATGATCTCGCCGTCGACGAAGGCCATCGCCGGCGCCTTGACCAGATCGATGCGGACGCCGCGATCCTGCTGCAGCACCTGGATATCGAAATCGGGATAGAGCTCGCGCGCCGCGCGCGGATCGTCCGAGGCGCTGCCGCTGGTGAGCACCGCCAGCGCACAGCGCCGCAGCAGCTCGTGCATGCCGCCGATGGACGCATCGCGCAGACGCGCGACCTCGTCGCGGGACAGCACGTCGAGCGCGCCACGCGGGTAGATGTGCGCGTTGACGGTGGGAAGGACCGAGGGAAGAGAATCGTTCATTTCGCTGTGTATTCGTCGTTTTGTGTCCCGATGACTGTATCGCATGGGTCGATCGATCGACAACCGCGTCGACCTCTGCCGCAGCGACCGTATCGGCGGTGGCTCCGGCGGTGATGCCTGCACGATCGCCGCGCAGCGGCGGCATGCCGGAAGGGACACGCCCGGGCGCGACCGCGCGAGGCCGGGACGGCGCCCGGCAGGGCGTGATCCGGTCCGTCGGGTTTTCGCGCTATCAGCCTTGATCCCCTCGCACCGCCCCCCGTTCGCCCCGACAAGGAGCCGCCATGTCGCCATCGTTTCCGCCACCGGAAAAGGTCCGGTCTCAATCCGTGAGAGGGTCGAGGGGCACACTCTCCACATGATCACGACAACGGACAGCGACACCCCCCGCGAGATCGGGGCTGCAATGACAGGGACCGCAATGGCAGGCGACGCAATGGCGAACGCGCGCCGGATGCTCGCCCGCTACGCCGACGCGCTGCGTACGGACGCGGGAATCGCCCCCGGATCGGTGCGCGACTTCGTGGTCGATGCGCATGCGGCCGATCATGCGTTCTATCTACGGATCGTGCCGATGCTGTCGCGATGTTTCCCGACCGTCGCCACGACCACGGTGGAAACACTCGGATGCGCGTTCTACGGCATCTTCAGGATGGTGCTGGCGATGGATCGCGTCGTCGACCGGCAGGAATCCGGTTTCCTCTACGACGGCCTGATGCATCACACCGTCGCGGTGCGGCGGCTGGCCGCGGTGTTTCCGCCGGAGTCGCCGGTCTGGCCGCGGCTGGCCGCGCGGCTCCACCATTCCGTCGATCAGATCCGGACCGAACGCGGACTGTCGCCGGACGACGCGCGCACCGCCTTCGTGTCGGTCGCCGCCGGAAAATCCAGTCTGATCCAGCTGACCGTGGACTGGCTCGACGCGATCGCACCGGCGCCCGACGATCGCGCCGAGCGCCTGCGCCGCTCGCTGATCGACAAGCACCTCGGCATGCAATGGCTCGACGACATCAACGATTTCGTCGCCGACGCGGAACTGGGCCAACCGACCTGGGCGCGCGCGCGGCTCGCCGCCCATGCGCGCGCCGCCGGGATCGCGCTCGATGCGGTCGCACCGCTCAGACAGAAACGCCTGCTCTTCGCCAGCGGTCTCGGCGAGGCCCTGCTGACGGAAGCCAACGCGCACTTCGCGGCGGCGCTCGACGGTGTCGCCGGCCTCGATCTGCCCGAATACGCCGGAATGATCCGCAGCGACATCGATCGCACCGGACGGATCATCGAGGCGATCGCACGGGAACGCGCGGCGGCACAGGAACGGCTGGAACGCAGGCACGCCACGGACGCCGAACACGCATGAATCTGCTTCCCGATGTCTCCAACCTGCAGTTCCAGCAGCGCCCGGACGGCGATTGGCTGATCGCGTCGGGCAATCGCCATGTGGTCGCCGGGCGCGAGACCGTCCGCGTGGTGCAGGCGATCGCCGGCAGCGACGCCTACGAACCGGCCTACGCGCGGTATCGCGACGACGGCGGTCGACTGGCGTTCGACGTCTTCCGCGCGCATGCCGAGAAATGCCGGGCCGCGCTCGACGGCGACGACGCCCGGCGGGATGCGGCGGTGAAGTGGCGGCTCGGCGTTTTCGGCCCGTCGCTCGCGAACCGCCTCGCCGCCGTCCTCGCGCCCATGTTCCGCTGGCCCGGCGCGATCGTCGGTCTCGCCGCCGCGCTCGTTTCCGTGGGATTCGTCGTCGCCGGCTTCCACTGGTCCCAAGTGGTCTCCTGTTCGATCGCGTCCATCGATGTGCCGCAACTGGCCGGTGCGTTCGCCTTGGTGATGGGCGGCATCGTCTTCCACGAAGTCGGCCACGCCGCGGCGCTGACATCGCGCGGCCAGCCCTCCGGCGCGATCGGTTTCGGCCTGTATGCCGGCTTTCTGCCGGTGTTCTACACCGACCTGTCGCGATCGTGGCGGTTGCCGATGCGCGACCGGATCGTCGTCAGCCTCGGCGGCGTCTACGCACAACTGATCTACTCGTCCCTGCTGATCGGCGCATCGATGCCATGGCAGAGCGACTTCCTGATGGCCGCGGGACTCGGCTCCGCGGTCCTCGCGCTGTTCCAGCTGATTCCGATCGCGCGCAGCGACGGCTTCTGGATCCTCGCGGACCTGCTCGACGAGCCGAAACTGGGCCGCTACGAACGCGGCCTGTGGCGCGGCTGGCGCAAGGGTGCCCACGCGATCCGCAACGCGGGCCCACGGCGCATCTATCTCGCGGCGAACACGCTGTTCGTCGTGGCGCTGCTGCTCTACGCCTCGGGGCGCGCCCGGGATTTCGCCATCGATCTGCTGCGCTACGCACGCACCGGGGTCGCCTCGGACGCGCTGAATTCGCCCGCGATGTATCTCTCCTTCCTCATCTTCTGCCTGCTGCTGTTCCGCCTGCTCGGCGGCCTCCTCAAGCGGATGCTCTCCCGCCCGGCGACAGCGCGACCTCTCA
>JAYRTK010000140.1:0-8603 GCA_041919595.1 Lysobacteraceae bacterium | reverse complement strand
CGGCCTCCAAGAAAGCCGGGGCGGTTCAGCCAGCCAACTGCGCTGCTGGGCCGCCCCCAGCGCTTTTTCGTGACCACCTCCTGGAGCATCGCCTTGTCCAGGCTCAGGTCGGCCACCCGCTGCTTGAGCGTGCGGTTTTCCTCTTCCAGCACCCGATGCCGCTTCAGCGCGGAGGGACCAAGCCCACCGTGCTTCTTGCGCCACACCTAAAACGTGGCCTCCGCGACGCCCATCTTGCGGCACACCTCGCCGACGGCCATCCCCAGCTCAACCTGCTTGAGCGCGTGCGCGATCTGCGCCTCGGTAAAACGGGACTTCTTCATCGCATGACTCCTCGTCTGCCACGGGGCCCATGCGCGACGAAATCTCTACTTTGTGTTGGCCCGATTTGTTGGGGGTAGGTCACCATCCATATACGGCTCCGGCATGTGCGGTTCCGGAGGAGAAAGGGCAACCACACCGGCGCGCGCCTTGGCGTATGCTGCGCTCCATTGCATCCCGGAACAGGCTTGGCGCGAGCGACCGCGCGCACGGCCTCCGCACCTCGGCACCCGCACCCGGAGAGACCATGCCGCCCACCCGCCTGATCCTGCCGGTCATCGCATGGTCGATCGTGGCGGTCGCGCCGGCACAGGCCGAGGTGCGCGATCATCCGTCCTGCGACGCGCAGCAAGGGTTCGGTGTCCCGTTCGGGCCGATGTCGCAGGATCTGCGTCGCAGCGCCATCCGGATCGCGGCCCCCGAAACGCCGGCCTTTCCGTCTCCCTACGTGGCCTATCGGTTGCGTCCGGTGCGCGATGATGCGCGTTACGTGACGCTGGAAGTCACCACCGGCCGCACCACGGGCGAGATCTTCGAGGTGACCGCCTACGGTCCGGCCTTCGACCCCGGCGAGGAATCGCGCTACGACGACACGATCGTGCCGCGACTGCGACCGCTCGCGGAAGCCTATGCGCACGAGAGCGGAATGCCGCTTTCGACCGAAGGCCGCCCGCCCTATCGATCCGCAAACGACGCGATCGAAATCCGGATCGGCCACGACTATCGCAACGAAACGCTCAGATTCGCCTTCACCTGCGTCAGCGTACCCGCGCAGATGAGATACGAGCGCCAGGCACTGCGCGAAGTGTTCCGGCAGACCGGAACGCCGCCCGACGCGCCGTCCGCGCCTGCGACGACGCGCCCCTGAATCCCGCCAGGAGTGAGCCCATGACGACCGCTTCCGGACAATGTCTCTGCGGCGATGTCCGCTTCGCGGTGACCTGGCCGAGCCGGTGGGTGGCGCATTGCCACTGCTCGATGTGCCGGCGCGCGCACGGCGCGGCTTACGTCACCTGGTTCGGGATGGCGACCGATCGCGCCCGCATCGACGATCCCGTCGGCGCGCTGCGCTGGTACGTCTCGTCGCCCGGTGCCGAACGCGGCTTCTGCACGCACTGCGGCAGCTCGCTGTTCTTCCGTTCCGAACGCTGGCCGGGCGAACTGCACATCGCGCTCGGCAATCTCGACGGGGATGCCGATCGCGCGCCGATGGCGCACGTGTTCTGGGACACGCATGTCGACTGGGCGGGAGTGGACCCGGACGACGGGCTGCCGCGCAAACCGGCGCCGCAGTCCGTTTGAATCTCGACCGGCAGCGCCACGACCGGCAGGGCGCCGGTCGCGGCGTTGCCTGCGCGGGTGCGTCAGGGCTGGCGCGAAGTCTGGTTCTGCGCGGCTTCGCGCAGCTTGCGGCGCTGGGCGACCGTCATGCACTTGTTCTGCGGCCGGTTCGAGCCGATCGGCTTGATCCGTTCGCAGATCATGCGGTTGTCCTCGGCGCGGGTCACCGCGGCATCGACCGCCGCCAGCGCATTGGCGAGCGCGATCCGGTCGTCGGGCGCGAGTTCTTCGTTCGTGTTCTTGCCTTCGATCAGCACCAGCACTTCATCCTGACGCGCGAAGATGTCCTTGCGTTCGTCGTCGCTGAACTGGGAATAGTTGCCGGACTTGCGTTCGATCGCCTGGCGAAGATCGGCCTGTGCCGTGCGGATCTGGGCGGGCGTGGACGCGATCTCGATCTTGTCTTCGGCGAAGACCGGCGAGTACGCGGACGACAGGGCGAGCATGGCGGCGAGGATCGCCGTCGGAATCAGAATGCGCATACGGGAGTCGGACGGAGGGGGTGAGGTCCTATTGGAGCACACCCGGCCCGCCTCCCGGCCATGACGAAGGTCATGGCCGGGATACGCGCGGATCGACCGTCAGGCGGCCGCGGCCGGCGGCTCGTGGAACTGCTCTTCCTCGGTCGACCCCTTCAGCGCGACGGTCGAGGACTGCCCGCCCTGGATCGTCTGGGTCACGCTGTCGAAATAGCCGGTGCCCACTTCGCGCTGATGCTTCACCGCGGTGAAGCCGCGATCGGCGGCGGCGAATTCGGCCTCCTGCAGTTCGACGAAGGCGCTCATCTGGCGACGGGCGTAGCCGTGCGCGAGGTTGAACATCGAGTAGTTCAGCGCATGGAACCCGGCCAGGGTGATGAACTGGAACTTGTAGCCGTACTTCGCGATTTCCTTCTGGAACTTCGCGATGGTGGCGTCGTCGAGATTCTTCTTCCAGTTGAAGCTCGGCGAGCAGTTGTAGGCCAGCAGCTTGCCCGGGTACTTCGCGTGGATCGCTTCGGCGAATTTGCGCGCGAACTCGAGATCCGGCTTGCCGGTCTCGCACCACACCAGATCGGCATAGGGCGCGTACGCGAGGCCGCGCGAAATCGCCTGGTCCAGGCCGTTCTTCGTCTTGTAGAAGCCTTCGACCGTGCGCTCGCCGGTGCAATGCGGCAGATCGTTCGGATCGATGTCGCTGGTCAGCAGATCGGCGGCCTCGGCATCGGTGCGGGCGACGATGATCGTCGGCGTGCCCATCACGTCGGCGGCGAGGCGCGCGGCGACCAGCTTCTCCACCGCTTCGCGGGTCGGCACCAGCACCTTGCCGCCCATGTGGCCGCACTTCTTCACGCTGGCCAGCTGGTCCTCGAAATGCACGCCCGAGGCGCCGGCCTCGATCATCGCCTTCATCAGCTCGAAGGCATTGAGCACGCCGCCGAAGCCGGCTTCGGCATCGGCCACGATCGGCTGCAGGAAGTCGACATCGCCCGAACCTTCCGCGCACTGGATCTGATCGGCGCGCAGCAGGGTGTTGTTGATGCGCTTGACCACCTGCGGCACCGAGTTGGCCGGGTACAGCGACTGGTCGGGGTACATTTCGCCGGCGATGTTGGCGTCCGCCGCGACCTGCCAGCCGCTGAGATAGATCGCCTTCAGGCCGGCCTTGACCTGCTGCATCGCCTGATTGCCGGTGAGCGCGCCGAGCGCGTTCACGAAATCCTCGGTCTGCAGGTATTTCCAGAGCTTTTCCGCACCGAGGCGGGCGAGCGAATGTTCGACCGGCACCGTGCCGCGCAGGCGAACCACGTCCTCGGCGGAGTACGGACGGGTGATGCCGGCCCAACGCGGATTGTTGGTCCAGTCCAGCTTCAGTTGTTCGGCGGTGGGGAGCGAGGTCTTCATGGCGATGGTCCTGCGTGGGGTGTGAATGTCGGGAATGAAATGTCGGCTTCTGTGGGAGGGCCGGAAGGCCCGATCGGGCGATGCCCGGCGCCGGGCCTTCCGGCGCTCCTACGGGACAGCGGTCAATCGATGCGTTCGTAGGCCGGAAGGGTGAGGAAATCGACGAGCGTGTCGCGGTGGGTCAATTCGGACAGCAGCGTGATCGCGACTTCGACCTGCGCCGCACCGATCACCGACGGGTCTGCGGCGAGCTTCGACGGCAAACCGATCAGCGCGCGTTCGAGCAGCGCGAAGTCCACCGGCGTCGCGTCGTCGAGGTGCAGCGGATCGCGTCCGTCGTCGGCGAAATGCAGCCACTGCCACAGCTGCGCACGCGAGATTTCGGCGGTCGCGGCGTCTTCCATCATGCCGTGGATCGGCACGCAGCCGTTGCCGTCGAGCCAGGCGGCGAGATAACGCACGCAGACTTCGACATTGCCGAAGAAACCGGCCTGGGTGATCGTGCCCAGCGACGGCCGCAGCAGATCCTCGGCAACGACGCGCACGTCGTCGCGCACGACGTGCTGCTGGTGCGGTCCCGGCATGCGCGCATCGAAGATGCCGCGCGCCAGCGCGACCAGTCCCGGATGCGCCACCCAAGTGCCGTCGTGCCCGGCGTCCGCTTCGCGGCGCTTGTCGGCCTCGACACGGGCGAGCGCGGCGGCGTTCGCCTCCGGATCGCGCGGATTCGGGATCTGCGCCGCCATCCCGCCCATCGCATGCGCGCCGCGGCGATGACAGGTCCGGATCAACAGTTCGGAATAGGCCTTCAGGAACGACTGGGTCATCGTCACCTGGCCGCGCTCGGGCAGCACCCGGTCGCGATGGCGGCGCAGTGTCTTGATGTACGAAAAGATGTAGTCCCAACGACCGCAGTTCAGACCGACGATGCGGCTGCGCAGTGCATGCAGGATCTCGTCCATTTCGAACGCGGCCGGCAGTGTCTCGATGAGCACCGTCGCCTTCATCGCGCCCTGCGGCAGGTTCAACTGCACTTCGATCTCGTCCAGCGCCGCATTCCACAGCGCGGCTTCTTCCATGCACTGCAGCTTGGGCAGATAGAAATACGGGCCGCGATCCTTCGCGGTCAGCGCCGAGGCGTTGTGGAACGCGAACAGCGCGAGATCGAACAGACCTCCGCTCATGCGCTGACCGTCCACGATCACGTGCTTCTCGTCCAGATGCCAGCCACGCGGGCGCACGATCAGCACCGCGCGTTCGGCTTCGGGCTTCAGCCGGTAGGCCTTGCCGTTGCCGTCGAATTCCAATGTCCCGGCGACCGCCGCGCGGAGCGCCTGCTGCCCCTGGATCAGGTTCGCCCAGATCGGCGAGGTCGAATCCTCGAAGTCCGCCATGTAGCAGTTCGCGCCCGAGTTCAGGGCATTGATGACCATCTTCGGATCGACCGGGCCGGTGATTTCGACCCGGCGGTCGAGCAGGGCCGCGGGGATCGGCGCCACCCGCCAGTCGCCCTCTCTGATGGCAAGCGTGTCCTCGCGGAACCCCGGCAGCGCCCCGGCATCGAATTCCGCCTGCCGGGCCTGGCGCGCGGCCAGACGCAGTTGCCGCTGGGGCTCGAAGCGACGATGCAGATGGGCCAGGAAGGCCAGCGCCTCCGAGGTCAGCAGGGCGTCCTGCCCGTCGGCACGGCCGGTGATCTCGATCCCGACGGGGTGCTCACCGGCCGGGCGTTCGGAGGCCTCGACGTGGGGCTTGAGGACGGCGGACATGCGGGGCTCCATCACAACGTGGGGAATCCAACATCCGCCCCGGTACTGTATTTGACAATACAGTTTTTGCAATGTTACTCATAAGTTTTACTAATAATCAGTCTTCGACGAAAGTCGAATGCTGCGTCGCAGCAATAAAATATCTTGATGATCAATCGGTTGCGGCGGCCGTTTCATCCATCGAACCCCTCCCGGGAGCGCACCATGGCCGACGACACCCCCCATCGATCGAGTTTTGCCTACAAGGCCGACCGCCTCAAACCCCTCCGCGCCTTCTGCCAGGTCGCCCGGCTCGGCTCGGTCTCGCGCGCGGCCGAGGCCCTCTACGTCAGCCAGCCGGCCATCACCCTGCAGTTGCAGGCGCTGGAACGGGAACTGGGCGTGAAACTCTTCGAGCGGGTCGGCCGCCGCCTGACCCCCACCCGAGAGGGCGACGCCCTCTACGAACTGGCCAAACCGCTGGTCGAGGGCATCGACGCACTGCCCGCCAGCTTCCGGGAACAGATCAAGGGGCTGGACGGCGGTGAACTGCACGTCGCCGCCGGCAGCTCGACCATCCTCTACCTGCTGCCGAAGATCGTGGAGGCCTACCGCAAGGCGCACCCCGAGGTCCGCCTGATCCTGCACAACGTCACCGGCGCCGGCGGCCTGGACCAGTTGCGCAAGGACGAAGTCGACCTGGCGGTGGGCTCGATGCTCGAAGTGCCCGGCGACATCG
The DNA here is from genome assembly GCA_041919595.1 of Lysobacteraceae bacterium. Taxonomy (GTDB): domain Bacteria; phylum Pseudomonadota; class Gammaproteobacteria; order Xanthomonadales; family Xanthomonadaceae; genus Lysobacter_I. Next base: position 2,571 of record JAYRTK010000140.1, on the reverse strand, counting down.
ACTACGCCCCGGTCTACCGCTTCGAACCGATGCTGATCACGCCCCGCGACCACCCGCTGGCGACGAAATCCGAACTCAAGCTCGAAGACCTCTCGCCCTACGGCCTGATCCTGCCCCCGCAACGCCTGACGACCTACCGCCTCGTCGACCTGGTGTTCCAGCAGAACCGCGTCCCCTACACCGTCGCGCTCGAAGTCGGCGGCTGGGAAGTCATCAAGCAATACGTGGCGATGGGGCTGGGCATCAGCATCGTCACCGCAATCTGCCTCACCGACGCCGACCACGACCGCCTCACCGCCCGCTCACTGGCGAAATATTTCCCGTCAAGGAGTTACGGCGTGGTCGTGAGACGCGGCAAGTACCTGTCCCCGCAGGCGCGCGATTTCGTCGAACTGATCCGCCCGCAGATGCTGGCGGGACGGGAGTATGACGAGACGGGGGATTCGGGGAGGTGAGACCCCGCAAGAAACGAAATCTCCTGCATTCGTAGGGTGGGGTGAGCGCAGCGAACCCCACCGTTTTCAAGATTGCGGTCACGGTGGGGTTCGCTGCACTCCCCCACTCTGCGCGCTGTGGATGAAGCTTTTGGCGTATGGCCATGATGGCGCAGCGGGTCGTGTTCAGGCAGCCGCATCGGACACGTATCATCCCCACCATGCCCGCACCGCTTCGCGCCCTCGCCGCTCCCGCCACCGCGCGCATTCGCGCGTGGGTGCTCGATGTGTTTCCGCGCGGGCGCAGCGGGATCGATTACGACGCGCCGTCAGGCGATCCGGGGCTGTTCGGGCCGGACAGTGTGACCTGGCGGATCCATGCGGACTTCCCGGGCATGCTCTCGGGCGGTTTGTGCGCGCTGATGCTGCAGACCCTGCATCCTCGTGCGCTCGCCGGGGTGTGGGATCACTCGAATTTCCGCGAAGACCTCGTGGGCCGACTGCGCCGCACCACCGATTTCGTCGCCGGCAGCACCTACGCCGGCCGTGGAGAGGCCGAACGCCTGATCGCGCGCGTGCGGGCGATCCATGCGCGCGTGCAGGGCACCACCGCGGACGGGACGCCCTATCGCGCCGACGATCCGGCGCTGTTGACCTGGGTGCATGCGACCGAGAGCTACGGCTTCCTGCAAGGCTATCGCCGTTATTGCCGTCCGGTGCCGGCGACACTGGCCGATACCTACTACGCCGAAACCGCGCGCGTCGCGGAAGCGCTTGGCGCGACCTGCGTACCCGCGAGCGAGGCCGAGATCGCCGCGTATTTCGCATCGTTGCAGGACACGCTGCGCTGCGACGCGCGTTCGCGCGAAGTGCTGGCGGTGCTCGCACGGATGCGCCTGCCGGTACCGATGGCGAGTGTCTCGCGCGATCTGTTTCTCGGCGCAGGCGCCGCGTTGCTGCCCGACTGGGCGGAACGCCTGCTGCGGCGAACACCCCTGCAGCGCATGCAGGCGCACACGGCAGCCGCATCGCTCGCGACCTTGGCGCCGCTGTTCCGCGCGGCGCTGCCCGATGGCATCGCGGCGCGGGCCTGCGCCCGTATCGGTATGGATGCTGCGCTGCTTGCGCGATGGCCCGCGCGCGTGGAAGCCACTCGCCACGATTGACCCATTTCGCGGCGGCGATGGCATTGATCTCCGCTGAGGCACGCAGGCCTTCAGACCAGACTCCGGTCAACCGGAACCGGCCATATCCGCCGTCCCCTTCAAACATGGCCTTGTCGGCACCCGGTCGCAATGGCCGTTTTCTTCCTGCCGACACCGCAACGAACGAGCGCATGGCAGGACCGCCGAACGCGCTTCCGCCATGAACATGTCCCCGGCACATGACGACATGCGTCGGAAACGCGCCTGCTGTGCACACCGCGCATCACGATGATCCTCTTTGCCGCCGGATCCCGCTGTCAGAAGTGTCGCGCATCTGCGCGGCGCGCGATACGGATGCGCCTCTTTCGTATCGCGCCCTTCCCCCGGTCAAAGGAGCGTTCCCATGTCATCCCGTCTGTTCTGCCTCGCCCTCACCCTCGGACTCTCGGCGGCCGCAACCGCCATCGCCGCCCCGCCGCCGAACTTCTCCGGTCAGGTCAAGCTCTGCGACAACCGCCTGCAGGCCAAGGTGGATCTCGTGTTCGGCCAGTCCGGCACCACCGCCAGCGTGCTGTCCACTTCCGAGCAGGTGAAGCCCAATCCGTTCGGCGGTGTCACGCCGGGTGAAACACTGGAGTATTCGGTGTTCGTCGCCGCCTCGTACCGGCAGAACAGCCAGTCGTCGTGGTCGATCCTGAGCACCCAGCAGGACGGCATCGTCGGTTACGCACAGCCGCCGATCAGCATCGGTCGCTCCGTGTTCAAGAGCGCCACCTGCGAACTCCGGGGCACGGCCATCGTCTCCGCCGACTGCCCGTCCGGCAGCAGCATGAACCACGATCAGAAGACGGTCGAGCGAACCTGGGTCGGCTGCGGCCTCTGACGCGCGCTCACGATGCGCTGCGCAGACGCGGATCCATCCACGCGCGCAGCGCATCGACCAGGGTGTTGATCGCGACGATCAACGCGCCCACCACCAGCACCACGCCGAG
>JAYRTK010000139.1:0-8645 GCA_041919595.1 Lysobacteraceae bacterium | reverse complement strand
GGAGGGTCTCGGGAACATACAGTCCGCCGTCGGGAGCGAGCCCGGCGATCAGCGCCGCGTCGATGCCGGTCGGCGGCGTGCCGCCGCGGGTGCTGACGAACCGCATCAGAGCACCTCCGCGCGCGAAGCCGCGACCGGCGAGACGTAGGCGCGGGCGTCGTAACCGGCGGCGACGAAGGCCGCGCGCATGGCCGCTGCCGCGGCTTCGGCTTTCTCCCTCGACGCGAACCACGCGAAGACGCTCGGGCCCGCGCCGGAAATGCTGGCGCCGAGCGCGTCGTGCGCGAGCGCCGCCGCCTTCACGTCCGCGAAACCCGGAATCAGCGGTGCGCGACGCGGTTCGACGAGCACGTCGTTCAGACCTTCGCGGATCAGCGCCGCGTCGCCGCGCTGCAGGCCGGTGAGGAACAACGCCAGATGCGCGCTCTGCGCGACGAACTGCGCCAGCGGATAGGGCTCGGCGAGCGCGGCACGCGCGCGTCGTGTTTCCAGCACCTGATCCGGATGGACCACGGCGCAGTGCAGCCAGTCCGGTACGGACAACGCGATCATGCGGTCGTGGGTCGCCAGCACGGCGCCGCCGAGCAGCATCGGCGCGACGTTGTCGCCGTGCAGGCTGCCGCTGGCGACCGCTTCCCCCTGCAGCGCGAACGGATACAGCGCATCGCGCGACAGCGGGGTGTCCAGCAGCGCGTTCGCCGCCACCAGCGCGGCCACGCACGACGCCGCCGAGCCGCCGAGCCCGGAGCCGAGCGGAATGCCCTTCTCCAACTCGACCTCGAAACCGAACGGCAGCGCCCGCGCCTCGCGCAGCGCGATCAGCGCGCGTCCGGCGGTATTGCGCTCCGCTTCGAGCGGCAGCGCATCGGCGCCGGCGACGTCGCCGCGGATCGCGACGATCCGCACCTCGGGCGCATCGATGCGCCGGACGATGGCGACGTCGCGCGGTCCGTCGACGGCATGGCCGAGCAGATCGAATCCGACGCCGATGTTGCCCACGCTCGCGGGGGCGAAGGCGCGGACGCCGTGTCGCTGCGGATCGGCATCCGCCGGGGAAACACTCATGCGCTGGCTCCGAACGGGCGGGCGCCGAGGGTGCCCGCGATCGCGAGAATATCGCCGAAGACACCGGCCGCGGTCACGTCCGCGCCGGCACCGGGGCCCTGCACGACCAGCGGATTGTGGGCGTAGCGCCGGGTGCGGAACTGGATCAGGTTGTCGGTGAGCCGGCTGTGCAGGCTGGCGTGACCGGGCTCGGGCATCGCCAGGCCGACCCGGGCACGACCGTCGCTGCCGAGCTGCGCGAGATAGCGCAGGCTGCGGCCCTGCGCGCGCGCCGCGTCCAGCCGCGCCTGCATCGGCGCGTCGAGTTCGGCGAGGCGGGCGAGGAATTCGTCCCGCGACACCGTGCGCAGCGGTTCCGGCACGAGGCTTTCGATCTCGACATCGGCCAGCGACAGGTCCGCGCCGGCCTCGCGCGCGAGGATCACCAGCTTGCGCGCGACATCGACGCCGCCGAGGTCGTCGCGTGGATCGGGTTCGGTGTAGCCCAGCGCCTTCGCTTCGGCCACCAGTTCCGAGAACGGCACGCTGCCGTCGTAGCGGTTGAACAACCAGGCCAGCGTGCCCGAGAGCACGCCCTCGATGCCGGTCAGTGCGTCGCCGGTGTCGAGCAGCGAGCGCAGGGTCTGGATCACCGGCAGGCCGGCGCCGACCGTGGCCTCGTAGCGGAACAGGCCGCCGTGCCGTTCCGCGTCGCGGATCGCGCGGTAGCGCGCCGGATCGCCGCTGCCGGCGTGTTTGCTCGGGGTGACCACGTGGATGCCCATCGCCAGCCATTCGGGATAGCGGGCCGCGACCGCGTCGCTGCCGCTGCAGTCGACGATCAGCGCGTGCGGCAGGTGCTCGGCGCGGATGTGCGCGGCGAAGCGGTCGAGGTCGAGGGCTTCGCCGCCGGCCAGCGCGTCGACGGCGCGCGCCGGATCGAGCGATGTCTCGGCCAGCGCCATCGTCCGGCTCGATGCGATCGCGCGCAGGCGCAGGTCGAGGCGATGATCCATGCGCGGATCGTCGGCGAATCGCGGCAATGCGTCGGCGAGCTGGGCGAGCAGGGCGCGACCGACGTTGCCGGGGCCGATCAGGCCCACCGACAGCGTCGCCGGCGAGAGCCAGAACGCGCTGTGCGCGGCGCGCAGCCCGCGCACCGCATCGGCATCGGCGATCGCCACCGAGATGTTGCGTTCGCTCGCGCCCTGTGCGATCGCGCGGATGTTGACCCGCGCCCGCGCGAGCCCGGCGAACAGCCGCGCCGACACGCCCGGGGTACCGACCATGCCGTCGCCGACCGCGGCGAGCACGGCGATGCCCGGGGTGATGTCGACGCCTTCGACCTGACCGTCGGCGATCGCCTCGGCGAAGGCCGCGCGCACCGCGTCGCGACCGTGCGCGGCCTGCGCCGCGGGCACCAGGCAGCAGATCGAATGTTCGCTCGATCCCTGCGAGATCATGGTCACCGACACGCCCGCGGCGTGCAGCGCCGCGAACATGCGTTCGGCGGTGCCGGGCACGCCGATCAGGCCGGCGCCGCTGAGTTCGAGCACGGCCATGTCGCGTACCAGGCTCAGGCCCTTCACCGGCGACGCGTCCGCGGCCTGTGCGTCGGCGGCGATGCGCGTGCCGGCTGCGGCGGGATTGCGCGAATTGCGGATCAGGATCGGCAGTCCCGCCTGCATCGCCGGGGCCATCGTCTGCGGATGCAGCACCTTGGCGCCGAAATACGCCAGTTCGCAGGCCTCGGCATAGGACATCGACGGCAGGCAGACCGCGTCCGGCACCAGCCGCGGATCTGCGCTCAGCACGCCGTCGACATCGGTCCAGATGGTGAGATCGTCTGCCTCGAACAGCACCGCGAAGATCGCGCCGGAGTAGTCGCTGCCGTTGCGGCCGAGGGTGGCGGCACGGCCCTCGGCATCGCGCGCGACGAAACCGGTGACGACCACGTCGCGCTGCGGGTGCTGCGCGCGCCAGTCGGCGAGACGCGCGCGGGTACGCGGCCAGTCGACGGCGACGCCGAGTTCGCCCGGATGCACCACCAGCACGTCGCGCGCATCGAGCTGCGCCCAGCCTGCGGCCTCGCCGCCGAGCGCGGCCTGCAGCAGGCGTGAGGACCAGACTTCACCCAGTCCCTGGACCGCGGCGAAATCGTGCGTCGGCAGAGCCTTCGCATCGCCCGCGCAGAGCTCGGCGATGCGGCTGAGCGATGCCGACAGTGCGGCGAAACCCTGATCCAGCCACGGCACCAGCGCGTGGCGATCGGCGCCGTCGAGGCGATAGGCGGTGGCGAGGTGGCGATCGCGCAGGGCCGACCATGCGTCCTGCCAGTCGTGACCGGCCGCGGCGCTGTCGGCCAGTGCGGTCAGAGCGTCGGTGACGCCCTGCATCGCCGAGACCACCACCACGCGGGGCTGCGGTGAATCCTGCAGCAGCGCGGCGACGTGACGGTAGCGATCGGCATCGGCGACGCTGCTGCCGCCGAATTTATGGGCGCGATGACGCGGGCGTGCGGGTGCGGCGGATGCGACGTGTGGCTGTGATGCGGGCGAATCCATGGGGAAGGCTCCAGGTGGGAGCCCCGCAGCGCCGGGTGCGTGGGGTGCTCCACCCCGCGAACCCTGGTCGGGTGCGGGGCGGAAGTCGAAGGGTCAATCCGTTTCGCTGCCGCAGCCCGCACCGCCGGTGGTACCGGTACCGGTGATGGTCGTGGTGGTCGCAATCGACGCGATGACGCCCGCGCACGGGGCGCTGGCGGTGAAGGCGTCGATGGCGGACAGGGCTGGCATGAAACAGGTGTAAACGATGGCGGGGCGGGGCGTCAAATGATTTTTCGCGGGAACCGCGTGACGACGATTGCAGCGCCGTCGTCGTCACGCATCCGGGGTCAATCGCGGAGGACCACCGCCTCGCATTCGGTTTCGAGTCGGGCGATCACCGCCGCGGTCATGGCCGCGGTGCCCAGCGGCGGCCGGGCGGCCGGGCCGGTGGGCGCGAGGTCCGCCGTCAACGCGCCGCCGTCGATGGCGTCGGCGACCGCCTTCTCGATGCAGCGCGCTTCGTCCACCAGTCCCAGCGAATGCCGCAGCAGCATCGCCGCGCTGAGGATCGCGCCGCAGGGATTGGCGATGCCGCGTCCGGCGATGTCCGGCGCCGAGCCGTGGATCGGTTCGTACAGTCCGAGCCGGCCTTCGCCGAGCGACGCCGACGGCAGCAGGCCCATCGATCCGGCCAGCATCGACGCCTCGTCGGTGAGGATGTCGCCGAACATGTTCTCGGTGACGATCACGTCGTAGTCGCGCGGCTTGGCGATCAGGTGCATCGCCATGCTGTCGACCAGCTGATGTTCCAGACGCACGTCGGGGAATTCGTCGCGCGCGATGCGGGTCGCGATCTCGCGCCATAGCCGCGAGGTTTCCAGCACATTCGCCTTGTCCACCGAAACGACGTGTTTCCGCCTGCCGCGCGCGAGCGAACAGGCGCGGCGGACCACGCGTTCGATCTCCGCGACCGTGTATTCGCACAGATCGCTGGCGCCGGCGTCGGTGCGGGTGCGCGCGCCGAAATAGACGCCGCCGGTGAGTTCGCGGACGACGATCATGTCGACGCCGGTCAGCAGATGCGACTTGATCGGCGAGGCGGTCAGCGCGACCGGATGGGTGCGCACCGGCCGCAGATTCGCGTACAGCCCGAGCGCCTTGCGGAGTTTCAGCAGGCCCTGCTCCGGGCGGATCGTGCCGTCGGACCACTTCGGCCCGCCGACCGCGCCGAGCAGGATGGCGTCCGCCCTGCGGCAGGCGTCGAGCGTGGCGTCGGACAGCGCGGTGCCTTCGGCGTCGATCGCGGCACCGCCGATCGGCCGGGTGTCGAAATGGAAATCGTGGCCGTAGCGACGGCCGGCGGCCTGCAGGACGGCGACCGCGGCGGCGGTGACTTCCGGGCCGATGCCGTCGCCCGGGAGTACGACGATGTCAGCGCGCATGGGAAGGGTGCTCCATGGAATTGCCCTCGTAACGTTGGATGTGCGGAATCTGTTTCAGCAGGTAGCCGAGCTGGTCGACGCCTTCGAGCAGACAGGTACGCGCGAAGCCGTCGATCGGGAATGCGGACACGCGGCCGTCGGGCAGGGTCACGGTGGCGGCGGCGACATCGATGTCGAGCGCGATGCCCGGGTTCGCCAGCAGCTCGTCGACCGTCGTGGCATCGAGCACGATCGGCAGCAGACCGTTCTTCAGGGCATTGCTGCGGAAGATGTCGGCGATCTCGGCGCTGATCACCGCGCGCAGACCGAAGTCGCGCAGCGCCCAGGGCGCGTGTTCGCGCGAGGAACCGCAGCCGAAGTTGCGGCCGGCGACCAGGATTTCCGCGCCCGCGGCTTCGGGCCGATTGAGCGGGAAGTCCGGATCGGGCGTGCCATCCTCGCGCCAGCGCCAGTCGTTGAAGGCGTGACGGCCCAGACCTTCCCGCGAAGTGGTGGTCAGGAACCGCGCCGGAATGATCCGGTCGGTGTCGATGTTGCTGTCGGGCAGACAGACGGTGCGCGAATGCACGCGACGCAGCGGTTCGGCGCTCATGCGGCGTCCTCCTGCAGGAAATTCCGCGGATCGACCACGCGGCCGGCGACGGCGCAGGCCGCCGCGGTCAGCGGCGATGCCAGCACGGTTCGCGCATCGCGCCCCTGACGGCCCTCGAAATTGCGATTGCTGGTGGACACGGCCAATTGCCCGGGGCCGACCAGATCGCCGTTCATCGCGATGCACATCGAACATCCGGGTTCGCGCCATTCGGCGCCGGCGGCGCGGACGATGCGGTCGATGCCCTCGGCTTCGGCATCGCGCTTGACCTGTTCCGAACCCGGCACCACCAGCATCCGCACCCGCGGATGGACCGGGTGGGTGCGCAGGATGCGGGCGATCTCGCGCAGATCGCCGAGACGTCCGTTGGTGCAACTGCCGACGAACACCACGTCCACCGGCTGATCGAGCAGCGATCTGCCGCCGGCGAAGCGCATGTAGTCGAGCGCCCGCTGCGCATCGGCGCCCTCCGCCACCGGCACCCGGGCATCGATCGCGACCACCTGCCCCGGGTGCGTGCCCCAGGTGACGGTCGGCCGGATGTCGCGGGCGTCGATCTTCACCACCCGATCGAAGCGCGCACCCTCGTCGCTGCGCAGCGTGCGCCAGTGCGCGACCGCCGCGTCCCAGGCAGCGCCTTTCGGCGCGCGCGGCGTGTCCGCCAGATACGCGAACGTGATCTCGTCGGGCGCGATCAGCCCGGCGCGCGCGCCGGCCTCGATCGACATGTTGCACACCGTCATGCGCGCTTCCATCGACAGCGCGCGGATCGCGCTGCCGCGATACTCGATGACGTGTCCGGTACCGCCGTCGACGCCGATCGCGCCGATGACGTGCAGGATCAGATCCTTCGCCGAGACGCCGGCGGCGAGTTCGCCGTCGATCTCGATCGCCAGCGTCTTCGGCCTGCGCTGCAGCAGGCATTGGGTCGCGAGCACGTGGCCGACCTCGCTGGTGCCGATGCCGAAGGCCAGTGCGCCGAACGCACCGTGGGTGGCGGTGTGGCTGTCGCCGCAGACGATGGTGCTGCCGGGCAGGGTCAGACCCAGTTCGGGACCGATCACGTGGACGATGCCGCGATGATCGCTGTCGAAGTCGAACAGTTCGATGCCATGCCGCGTGCAGTTCGCGCGCAGCGTGTCCACCTGCTTCTCGGCATCGGCGGTGTAATAGTCGAGCGCGCCCTCGGCGTTGCGCGGCGTGGTCGGCGTGCTGTGGTCGAGGGTGCCCTTGGTGCGGTCCGGACAGCGCACGCCGAGGCCGCGCGTCTCCAGTTCGGAGAATGCCTGCGGGGTCGTGACTTCATGGATGAGATGCAGATCAATGTAGAGCACCGCGGGCGCATCGGCGGTCTCGGGGACGACGACGTGCGCGTCCCACAGTTTCTCGAACAGCGTTTTCGGGGCGGTCGGCGTTTCGATGGTCATGGGCATCAGGCGGTGGCGATCAGGGGCGCGGGCGCGTGTTGCGGCGCGGTGATGGCATCGGAATGGGCAGCGGCGTCGGTGGTGCCGGGGATGCGCCGGCGATGCAGTCGGTTGACGATGTCCAGCCACGCCAACGCGCTCGCTTCGAGGATGTCGGTGCTGGTGCCGGAGCCGGTGATCTCGTCGCCGCCCGCACCGGTCGGCGCGCGCGCGGTCAGGCTGGCCTGTCCCTGCGCGTCTTCGCCGGTGGTGACGCTGGAGACCTGGTAGCTCTCGACATCGAGATGGGTGCCGGTGCCGCGCGCCAGCGCCGCGAACAGCGCGTGCACCGGGCCGTCGCCGGTCGCGGCTTCGGTGACGCGGCGGCCGTCGGGCGAGGACAGTTCGACGCTGGCGGTCGGCAGCGTGCCGTCGCCGACCCCGGTGCTGACGTGCAGGCGATGCAGTCGCCAGCCACCGATGGCGATGCCGTTGCCGGTGCCGCAATCGATGCCCAGCGCCAGCGCTTCCAGATCGGCGTCGAACACTTCGCGCTTCTTCTCGGTCAACGCCTTGAACCGGCCGAAGACCTGGTTCAGTTGCGGCTCCTCCAGCGCGAATCCCAGTTCCTTCAGCCGATCGGCCAGCGCGGCGCGGCCGCTGTGACGGCCCATGATCATCTGCGACTTGGCCCAGCCCACGGCCTCGGGCCGCAGGATCTCGTAGGTGCCGCGGTGCTTGAGCATGCCGTGCTGGTGGATCCCGGATTCGTGCGCGAACGCATTCGCGCCGACGATCGCCTTGTTGCGCTGCACGCCCATGCCGGTGATGCGGGTCAGCAGGCGCGAGGTCGGCACCAGCCGCTCGGTGCGGATGCCGGTGGTCGCGCCGAAGTAGGCGCGCCGCGTTTCCAGCGCCATGACCAGTTCTTCCAGCGCGCAGTTGCCGGCGCGCTCGCCGATGCCGTTGATCGTGCACTCGACCTGACGCGCGCCGCCCTCGATGGCGGCGAGGCTGTTCGCCACCGCCAGGCCCAGATCGTCGTGGCAATGGGCGCTGAAGATCGCCCTGTCGGCGTCGCGCACGTTCGCGCGCAGGTATTCGAACAGCGCACGGATTTCCGCCGGCGTGGTGTAACCGACCGTGTCCGGGATGTTGAGCGTGCGCGCACCGGCCTCGAGCGCCGCGGAGCAGATCTCGGCGAGGAAGTCCGGCTCGGTGCGCAGCGCATCCTCGGCCGAGAATTCGACGTCCTCGACGTAGCGCCGCGCCTGTTCGACGCCCGCGACCGCGCGCGCCACCACTTCGTCGCGGCTCATGGCGAGTTTGTGCTCGCGGTGCAGCGGGCTGGTGGAAATGAACACATGGATCCGCGGCCGTTCGGCGCGCTCCAGCGCCCGCGCGCAGGCTTCGATGTCGCTGCTGTTGCAGCGCGCGAGCGTGGCGACGCCGGCGCCGCGCACGTCGCGGGCGATCGCCGCGCAGCCGTTGAGGTCGCTCTCCGAACTGGCCGGAAAACCGGCTTCGATGGTGTCCACGCCGAGTTCGTCGAGCGCGTGCGCGAAGCGCAGCTTCTGCGCGGCGGTCATGCTGCAGCCGGGCGACTGTTCGCCGT
>JAYRTK010000138.1:0-8691 GCA_041919595.1 Lysobacteraceae bacterium | reverse complement strand
ACCCGGTAGAAATCGTTGCCGATGGATTCGATCTTCAGCCGCTTGTCCTTCGGCGCGTACGGCACGTTCAGCGTGTCGACGGTCAGGAAGACATTGCGATCGTGCAGCACCTTGTTGTGCTTGAGGTTGTGCATCAGCGCGTGCGGGACGACGGTCTTGTCCGCGGTCAGGAACACCGCGGTGCCCGGCACCCGCACCGGGGGCGCCAGCATCAGACCCGGCAGGAAGGTGTCGAGCTGGATGCCGTCCTTGCGGATCTCGGCGTGCAGCAGTTCGCGGCCGCGACGCCAGGTGCGCATCATCGTGAACGCGGTGATGCCGATGAACAGCGGCACCCAGGCGCCGATGCCGGTCAGCAGCTTGGCGCCGTTGGCGAACAGGAAGGCGCAGTCGATGAACAGGAACAGCCCGCAGAGCGGCAGCACCCAGCGGCGGGTGTCGGGCCAGCGGGTGTAGGCGACGATCGCCAGCAGGAGGGTGTCGATCAGCATCGTGCCGGTGACCGACAGGCCATAGGCGGTGGCCAGTGCGGTCGAACTGCGGAAGCTGAAGACGAGGAGGACGACGGCGCCGAACAGCATCCAGTTCACCGAAGGCACGTAGATCTGGCCGATGGTGTCCTTCGAGGTGTAGCGGATCGCCAATCGCGGCACGTAGCCCAACTGGATCGCCTGGCGGGTGACCGAGAACGCGCCGGTGATCACCGCCTGCGAGGCCACCGCCGCCGCGGTGGTCGCCAGCACCAGCATCGGGATCTGCGCCCAGGCCGGGATCGACATGTAGAACGGATTGGCGACCGCGGCCGGATTCACCAGCAGCAAAGCGCCCTGACCGAAGTAATTCAGCACCAGCGCGGGCAGCACGAAACCGAACCAGCCCCAGCGGATCGGCGCCTTGCCGAAATGACCGAGATCGGCGTACAGCGCTTCGCCGCCGGTCACGGTCAGCACCACCGCGCCGAGAATCAGCACGGCATGCCAGTTGTGGGTGGCGAAGAAATGCCAGGCCCAGTACGGATTCATCGCCTTCAGCACGATCGGGTTCTGGACGATGTTCCAGACGCCGAACGCGGCGATCACCACGAACCAGGTGATCATGATCGGCCCGAAGGCCTTGCCGACCTTCGCGGTGCCGAAGCGCTGGAACGCGAACAGACCGGTGAGGATGACCAGGCTGATCGGCAGCACCCAGGCCTTGAACACCGGCGAAATCACTTCCAGACCCTCGACCGCGCCGAGCACGGTGATCGGCGGCGTGATCATGCCGTCGCCGAAGAACAGCGCCGCACCGAAGATGCCGAGGATGCCGACGGTGTAGCTGAGCCGCGATCCGGCCTTGAGGCTGCGCTGGGCCAGCGCCGTCAGGGCCATGATGCCGCCCTCGCCTTCGTTGTCGGCGCGCATGATCACGATGACGTACTTGAGGGTGACGACCAGAACCAGCGACCAGAATCCGAGCGACAGCAGCCCCTTCACGGTCGCGGCATCGGGCGTGAGCCCGAAATGCGGATGGAACATTTCCTTGATCGTGTACAGCGGACTGGTGCCGATGTCGCCGAACACCACGCCGACCGCACCCGCGACGAGCGCGAGCATGCCGGCCGACGCGTGGCCGCCGTGCGACGGAGGGGAACTGTCGTGGGAAGAAGTACTCATCGGAGGAAGCCGTTCGGCCCTCTGTGGATAGTGTCGGGAGGCGGGATCAGCGCAGCGCGGACTGCAGCGCCCTGCGGATGATGGCGGCGGCATCGTCGCCGGCCGCGGCGGCATCGCGCGCCATCCGCGCGGCCTCCGCGGGCTTGTAGCCCAATTGCTGCAGGGCGATGGTCGCCTCGGACTGCGCATCGGGCGCGGCACCCGGCACCGCGATCGCGCCACCACCGGCCCCGATGAAATCGGCGGCCCGATCGCGCAGCTCGACCACCATGCGTTCGGCGGTCTTCTTGCCGATCCCCGGGATGCGGGTGAGCGCGGTCACGTCGCCCGCCTGCACCTGTCGCGCGAATTCGTCGACGCTGACGCCGGACAGCACCGCCAGCGCGATCTTCGCGCCGATCCCGCTGACCTTCTGCACGTCGCGGAACAGCCTGCGCTCGGTCTCGCGCAGGAAGCCGTACAGCGAAACGCTGTCCTCCTTCTGCGCGTAATGGGTGAACAGCACGACTTCGCGACCGATGTCCGGCAGGTCGTAGAAGGTGCTCATCGGCGCTTCGAGCTCGTAACCGACGCCGTGGACGTCGATCATCAGCCACGGCGGCTGTTTGTGGACCAGGATGCCTTTGAGACGACCGATCATGGTGTCACTTCCTCCACGCGTGCCGCGCCTGGACGCCCAGGCGCTGCGCGGTCGCGCGCACGTGGGCGTGGGTGATGGCGACGGCCAGCGCGTCGGCGGCGTCCGCCTGCAGTTTGCCCTTCAGGTTGAGCATGATGCCGACCATGTGCTGGATCTGGGCCTTGTCGGCCCCGCCGGTACCGACCACCGCCAGCTTGACCTCCTTGGCGGCGTATTCGTGCACCGGGAGGTCGCGCTGGACCGCGGCGCAGATCGCCGCGCCGCGGGCGTGGCCGAGTTTGAGCGCCGAATCGGGGTTGCGGGCCATGAATACCTTTTCAATCGCCACTTCGTCGGGACGATGGGCGTCGATGATCTCGCCCAGGCCGTGGAGCAAACGCTTCAAACGCAGCGGGAAGTCCTCGCGGCCATCGCCGTCCCCATCGTTGGCCAGCAGGTTCAGCGGCGCATGGAAGACGTGGCTCGGACGGCCCGCGGCGTCGACATCGATGATGCCCACGCCGGTCCGCTGCGAGCCGGGGTCGATGCCGAGGATGCGTGTCACTGCGATGCGCTCGGCGGCCGGATTCAGGTATACGCGTCGGCGCCGAGTTCGGCGTTGGAATAGACGTTCTGCACGTCGTCCATGTCCTCCAGCCAACGCAGCAGCTTCACCACCTGCTGCGCGGTATCACCGGAGACCGGGCTGTCGTTGTCGGCGCGATACGTGACCTCGGCGATGTCGGCGACCAGACCGGCGGCCTCCATCGCGGCCTTCACCGCGGGAAAGGCATCGGGCGCGGTCAGCACGTCGATCGCGCCGTCCTCGGGATACACCACCACGTCGTCGGCGCCGGCGTCGATCGCGATTTCGGTGATCCGGTTTTCGAACGACTCGGGGTCGTCGGCGCCGCCCGCGAACGACAGCACGCCGAGCTTCCGGAACATGAAGGACACGGAACCCTCGGTCCCCATGTTGCCGCCGCACTTGCTGAAGGCGTGGCGCACGTCGGCGACGGTACGGACCTTGTTGTCGGTCAGGCAATCGACGATCACCGCGACGCCGCCCGGGGCGTAGCCCTCGTAGCGCACTTCCTCGTATTCGACGCCTTCGAGTTCGCCGGTGGCCTTCTTGATCGCGCGTTCGATCACGTCTTTCGACATGTTCACCGCGAGCGCCTTGTCGACGGCGCTGCGCAGGCGCGGATTGCCGTTGGGATCGCCGCCGCCGGCACGCGCGGCGACACCGATCTCGCGGATGATCTTGGTGAAAATCTTGCCGCGCTGCGCGTCGACCGCGTTCTTGCGCGCCTCGATGGAAGGGCCTCTACCCATGTCGCTGTCCGCATCGGTTGCCGGGAACAAGCCGGCCATTTTACGCGGATGCGGCGGGAAAAGACCGTTCGACCGGACGCCGGGTCGCGGCATCCGGGATCGGCCCCAGGGGCGGCACCGGGGATCAGGGCCGGAACCGCCCCTCGCGCAGGAAGGCGACGGTCTGGACGGCGGCGGCGGCCGACAGGACCAGTCCGCTGTGGCTGGCCGGGACGACACAGTGGTCGGCCAGACCCGGCAGGCGGGTCTCGGCCACGGTCACGGTGCCGTCCGAATCGCCGTCGAAACGGACGAACCAGCCCCCGACCCCGCGCGGACGATCGCCGGCGACCACCCCGACCTCGGCCGGGCCCGCCCAGGGCGGACAACCGGTTTCCAGCAGGCCGCGGCTGCGGCCCAGCAGCAGCGAGAGCGGCGCGCGGGCGCCGATCGCCCCCGCCACCGCGCTGCCGCGCAGCGGCGAACCGAGGCAGACCACCCGCTTGACCGGCAGTTCCGGGGCCCGGCGGAGGGCCTCCAGGATGACCAGTCCACCCAGGCTGTGGCCGACCAGGTGTTCGACCGGATGCCGTCGCAGTTGGGCGATCAGCCGGTCCGCGGCCCGGTCGGGCTCGCCCAGCACGCTGGCATAGCCGAACAGCGCCGGCGACAGCCCCTCGCGACGCAAGCGCAGGGCGAACGGCGCCAGCCAGTGACGGGCATTCCAGATGCCGTGGACGAGCAGGACGTCCCGCATCGTGGTGTCGGCAGGCCGCGTGGGGGCGGGTGTCGTCATGGCATCGCTGTCCGGTGATCCCGTGCGGAGGATACCCGCGTCTTTCTCCACTCCCGAGGAGAAACGCCGCTGCAGGCCCTGAACGCGCGCGACAGCGCCGCTTCGCTGCCGTAGCCGACCTCGATGGCCACGACCTTCAATGGGCGCCCCTGGCGCAGCGCCTGCTGGGCCAGGCCCACGCGCCAGCCTTGCAGGTAGTGACCGGGCGTAACGCCCACCACCTCGCGGAAACGGGTGGCGAACACCGTCCGCGACAGACCCGCCGTGGCCGCCAGGGCCGCCAGCGACCAGTCCCGGGCCGGCGATTCATGCATCGCGACCAGAGCATCGCGCAAACGCGGATGCGACAGGCCGGCGAGCATGCCGCCCTGCACCTGCCCGTCTTCCATCTGCTGGCGCAAGATCTGGATCATCACCACTTCGAACAGCCGGTTCACCAGGGCGTGCCGGCCGCAGCGCTGGGTGAAGGCCTCCTCGAACAGCAGCGCCAGCACTTCGGACGCCCCTTCCAGCGCGTCCAGCGGCAGGCACAGGAAGGCCGGCAACGCCGCGGCGATCGGGTTCTGCGCCCCGCCCTCGAAGTGCAGATCGGCGCAGACCATGTCGGCACCGCGCTCGGGATCGGTCACGAAACGGTGCGCCATCGGCCGCGGATACAGCAGCAGGCTCGGCGCTGCGATGCGCAGCGGTGCGCCCGCGCCGACGTGATGCACCTCGATCGGCCCACGCCGCACCAGATGCAGTTGTCCCGCGTCGCCCCCGCCGTCCAGGACGTTGATGCCGCACAGCGCTCCAGCGTGGAACACCCGGGCATGGATCGAGAACCGTTCGAGCAGGACCGCGAGCCGATCGACCATGACACCTCCATCTTGGAACGATCAATCAATTTTTCTGTATTTTACATCACCAAACGTGTTTTCCCGGCGCCCACAGTACGTCCACCCCGCGGCATGGCGACGACACCGCCTGCCGCCCACCCCACGCCAGGAAGACCCCATGTCCATCGAAAAGATCCTCTACACCGCCACCGCGACCGCCACCGGTGGCCGTGAAGGCCACGCCACCTCGTCCGACCGCGCGCTGGACGTGACGCTGTCGACCCCGCGCGAGCTGGGCGGGACCGGCGGCAACGGCACCAATCCCGAGCAACTGTTCGCGGCCGGTTACGCGGCCTGCTTCCTGGGCGCGCTGAAATTCGTCGCCGGCCAGCAGAAGATCGCCCTGCCCGCCGACACCCGCATCACCGGCAGGGTCGGCATCGGCCCGATACCCACCGGCTTCGGCATCGAGGTCGAACTCACGATCGCCGTGCCCGGCCTGCCGCGCGGACAGGTGCAGGCGCTGGTCGATCAGGCCCACATCGTCTACCCGTACGCCAACGCCACGCGCGGAAACATCGACGTGTCGCTGGTCGTCGTCGACTGAGCCGCGACGCATCTCGCCGACATGCCCTCGGACCCACACCGAATACACAAGGATCGTCCATCCGGGGCCAGACTCCCCGTCGACCCGGGTGCGCCGCACGGTCTGGCGGACACCCACAAGGACCGGCTCAACCGGGATCTGCCGGCGTTCCTGCAGGAGTGATTCCGGGGGCGGAACACCTCGTCGACGCCTCTGCGACGGCCGCATCGCGCGGCCGTCGCTGCGTCCACCCTGCGCGATGTTTCAGCCGCGCGCCGTGGCGTCTGCGGGACGGCGGAAAATGAACTCGTGGTCGTTGGTCTGACCGACCGGGAACAGGTACTCGCCGACCTTGCCGAACCCGTAGCGGGCGTAGAAACGCTGCGCGCCCAGATTCTCGCTCCACACGCCCACCCACAGCGTGCGCGGACCCTCCTGCAGCAGCCAGTCCATCGCGGTCTGCATCAGCTTCGCGCCCCAGCCACCGTTGTGCGCGCGCTGCAGGATGTAGAGACGTTTGATCTCGCCGTCGCCCTCGCGCACCTCCGGATGCGGCAGCCCGCAGGGGCCGACGAAGATGTGGCCGATGGCCTCGTCGCCGTCTTCGAGCAGCCACACCGCGCAGCGCGGGTCCTCCAGCGCCTCGCGCTGGGTCTCGGCGATATAGCTGACGCGCAGGAAATACGCGAGATCCTCCGGCGGATAGAGATGGCCGAAGGTCTCGGTGAAATTGCGCCGCGCGATGTCGGCGACGCGCTCGGCGTCGGCGGGGGTGGCGCGGCGGATGGAATAGCCTTGACCACTCATCTGGTGCTCCCCGATTCAAGCGCCCGACCATCCGTGCCGGCGGCCGGCACCGCCTTCCGATCGCGGAAAAGTTGCATGCCCGAAGCCACCGTTCCACGTGCCTTGCCGTCCACTCCGCGACTCAGGGTCACGACAGTCACCAAGCCATCCGTCACCCGCCAGTGGAACTCGGCAAGTTTTTGAATGGGTCCGGATGCAGGACCGATCTCAATGCCGGTCGCAGCTTCACCCAGCTCCTTCTCGAACGCGGCGAATCCGCGCCGGGTCGCCTCCATGTCAACCGCTTCCTCTTCCGCCATGACGACACAATTGCCCATGGGCGTGAGAATGACCGTGAGGGAGCGCGCCTGCTCATTCACGAGATAGCCCTCCATCCGCTGCGGATTGGGCCTTCCCGGCGGATCGGGCACGGGAACCGCGTTACGGGCAAGCAGCGCCTTCCGCCGATCGTCCGGAGAGGCTCCCGCGTAGACACAGGCCTTGACCATCTCCATCGTGAGATCGAACCCCGCCTTGTGCTGCTGTTGCGCGCGGGCTTCACCGACTCCCGCAAGCGCGATCAGCATCAGCGTGACGGTCCGGACTCTCATTCGGTCGGCCTCACCTGCACATGCACCTCGGCCAACTGCGCGTCCGGGATCGGCGACGGCGCACCGGTCATCAGGCACTGCGCGGTGGTGGTCTTGGGGAAGGCGATCACGTCGCGGATCGACTCGGTGCCGGCCATCAGCGCGGCGATGCGGTCGATGCCGAAGGCGATGCCGCCGTGCGGCGGCGCGCCGTACTTCAGCGCGTCGAGCAGGAAGCCGAACTTCAGCTCCGCTTCCTCGCGGCCGATGCCGAGCAGATCGAACACCGCCGACTGCATCGAAGACCGATGGATGCGGATCGAACCACCGCCGATCTCGTTGCCGTTGAGCACCATGTCGTAGCCGCGCGAGACCGCGGTCGCCGCGTTGGCGCGCAGATCGGCCTCATCGTCGACCGCCGGCGCGGTGAACGGATGATGCAGGGCCATGTAGCGCTGCGATTCCTCGTCCCACTCGAACATCGGGAAGTCGGTAACCCACAGCGGCTTCCAGCCGGCTTCGACCAGGCCGAGATCCTTGCCCAGCTTGAGACGCAGCGCGCCCATGAAATCGCTGGCGGTTTTGTACGCGGCGGCGCCGAAGAAGATCGCATCGCCGGTGGTCGCGCCGGTGGCCCGGAGGATCGCCGCCAGAGTGGCGTCGTCGAGGAACTTGGCGATCGGCGAGGCGATGCCCTCGCGCCCCTTCGCCATGTCCTCGATCTTCATCCAAGCCAATCCCTTGGCGCCGTACTTCGCCGCATGTGCGCCGCAGTCGTCGATCTGTTTTCGGCTGAGCGTCGCGCCGCCCGGGGCGCGCAGCGCGATCACGCGACCGCCTTCATGATTCGCCCAGTCGGTGAACACCTTGAACTCGCAGGTCTTGACCAGGTCGGCGATGTCGACGAACTCCAGCGCGATGCGCAGATCGGGCTTGTCCGAGCCGTAGCGGCGCATGGCGTCGGCATAGGTCATGCGCGGAAATTCGCCGAGATCCACGTCCATCACTTCCTTGAACACCTCGCGGATCATCGCTTCGGTGGCGTCCTGCACGTCGCGTTCCTGCACCCACGCGAATTCCATGTCGAGCTGGGTGAATTCGAGCTGGCGATCGGCGCGCAGCGCTTCGTCGCGGAAGCAGCGCGCGATCTGGTAGTAGCGGTCGAAGCCGGCCATCATCAGGATCTGCTTGAACAACTGCGGCGACTGCGGCAGGGCGTAGAACTCGCCCGGATGCATGCGCGCCGGCACCAGGAAGTCGCGGGCGCCTTCCGGCGTCGCCTTGGTGAGGATCGGCGTTTCGATGTCCTGGAAACCGCGCGCATCCAGCCAGCGGCGCAACGCCTGCACCAGACGGATGCGGGTACGCATCATCTGCTGCATCTCGGGACGGCGCAGGTCGAGATAGCGGTACTTCAGACGCACTTCCTCGCCGGCATTCTCGTGGGCGTGGAACGGCAGGGGCTCGGCCTTGTTCAGCACTTCGATCGCGGTCGGCACGATCTCGACCTTGCCGGTGCGGATCTTG
>JAYRTK010000137.1:0-8695 GCA_041919595.1 Lysobacteraceae bacterium | reverse complement strand
CCGGGCGATTTCGCGCTGAATTCCGGCGCCTGGCAAGGGCAGCAATACCGCAGCGGCATGCCCGCCGGCACCAAGGGCGTCAACGAGACCATGGCCGGCCTCTGGGCAGGACGCACCGGCGTGGAACTGGCGGGACAGCGCGCGGATGCCGCCCTGCGCGTGATCGGCGCACAGGCCTACACGTCGACCCTGCCGGCAAGCTGGCCGACGACCACCTTCGCCCGCCAGCTGTGGACGGTCGCGCAATCGATCCGCTTCAACCTCGGCCTGCGTTTCGCGACCCTCGACCTCGGCGCCTGGGACACCCACGATGGCCAGGGCACCGCGGGCAGCGGCTATCACTACTACCAGAACAAGATCGCCGAACTGTCGGACGCGCTGGCCGCGTTCTACAACGAACTCAACACCAGTGGCGAGATGGCGCGCGTGACCGTGATCGTCCAGTCCGAATTCGGTCGCCGCGTGCGCCAGAACGGCAGTGGCGGCACCGATCACGGCTACGGCAATCCGCTGCTCGTGCTGGGCGGCCCGGTCAACGGCCGCCGCTTCTACGGTCAGTGGCTGGGCCTGCACCCGGAAACCCTGTCGCCCTATTTCGGCGACATCCCGGTCACCACCGATTACCGGCGCGTGTTCTCCGAACTGTTGATCCGTCGGCTCGGCAACAACAAGCTCGGCACAGTGTTCCCGGGCTACACCGGCTACAGCCCGCTGGGCGTGTTCCAGGGCTCGGACCTGACACCGCAGTACGTCGGCGACGCACCGCGGATCATGGCCAACCTGCCCGCGAATCCGCAGCCGGCCTACGGCGAATCCCTGCGCGAAACCAGCCGCGCCCTGCGCGCCCGCGAACGCGACGAGACCCACTGGTTCATGCGCCTGCTGGCGGCGCTGGGGTTGAGCTGACGCACGGGGGCGCGTGAGGACGCGCGCGCCCCACGAACGCGACCTCGACACCCTACGATGCTCCGCCGGCGCGCTGATCGCCGGCGACCCTCTCCATCTGCGTCACAGGATCCCGGCGACGCGGCCTCGGGACGTTCACCGCGCCCAGCCGACGCCCAGCGTGACGCCCCGCCCGGCCGCGGGCTCGAAGAACCGGCCGTTGGCTTCGTTGACGATCACCGAACCGGCCACCCGCCGATCGAACAGGTTGTCGATGCGCAGGAACGCACGCCAGCCGCCCTCGCCCGCCCGCCATTCGCCCCGCCAGGCGAAGCGTGCGTGACCGGCGGCGGCATCGCTGTTGCGATCGTCGACCGCGATCGCGCCGAGCGCACGCGCCTCGATCGCACTCGACCAGCGCCCGTCGCCCGAACGCCAGCGCAGTTCCGCGAACAGATCCCCACGCGGAATGCCCGGCATGCGATTGCCGGCATCGACCCGTCGATCCGCGCCCTGGGCGATGAACACGAAATCCTCGACGAAGCGCGCATCGGTCCAACTCACGGCCAAGGTGTACCCCCAGCGTTCGCCCAGCGGCCCCGAAGCGCCGAATTCGAGGCCAT
The DNA here is from genome assembly GCA_041919595.1 of Lysobacteraceae bacterium. Classification (GTDB taxonomy): domain Bacteria; phylum Pseudomonadota; class Gammaproteobacteria; order Xanthomonadales; family Xanthomonadaceae; genus Lysobacter_I. Next base: position 7,187 of record JAYRTK010000137.1, on the reverse strand, counting down.
GACGACGGGTGGCGCCGGCATTGGCGAAGCTCGCGCGACCGCCGCGATTGAGCGCGGGCACGATCTCGTCATGGCCATCGACGCGGAACCATGCCAGCGACAGCGCATGCGCCCGCGCGCGCCAGCGCGCACCGACTTCGAACGCACGCAGCCGCGCGGGCGCGAGTGCGCGATTCAGGCCGGCGCTGCCATCCGCACGGTAGGCCTGCTCGTTGAGGGTCGGCGTCTCGAACCCCTCGCCGACGCTGGCGAACGCCTCGCCATGGGCGAAAGCGCGGACCGCGCCCAGCGACCACGCGCCGTGCGCATCGCGGCGGCGACCGCTGTCGTCGCCGTTCTCCAGAAACCGATCGCGGCTGTCGATCCGCAGCCAGGAACGGCGCGCGCCCAAGGAGGCGGTCCAGTGCGAAGCGAAGAAGAGGTCGCCGGTCGCGTAGACATCGAAGGTCTCGAACCGATTGCGCTCGTCGCGACGGCGCCGGCCGCGCACGCCCAGCACCGGCGCGGCGGGATCACCGACATGATTCTCGAAACCGCGCCGGTCCTCATCGAGACGCAGGGTCTCCACGCCGATCCCCAGCGCCCCCCGCGCGCCGCGCCAATGCAGGCCGGCATCGAGGCCATGCGATCGTCGCTGCAGATCGATCACGCCGCCGGCGCTGCCCGGCGCCAGTTGCACCGAAGGCGGCAGCGCGAGGAACTGTTCGACATCGCGCGCGACATGGTTGGCGACGACACGCCATTCCGGTCCTCGCGCCGGCGTCGCACGCCAATCGATGCCGAACTGGTCCTCGCGGACGGTCTTGCGGGTATCGAAACGCGCGGCAACCGGATCGGTCCCGTCGGGATCGCGGGCGAAAGCCTCGCGGGTCAGGCCCAGCGGGTCCTCGGCGAGCGGTTGCCGCAGGCTGTTGACGACGATGCGCAGCCGTCCATCGGCGCCCGACCATGCCGCGATGGCGTTGATCTGGTTGCGTCGCGCGGCACTGTGCGGGCGTTCGCCGCCGGTGGCGAACGCACTGGCCGAAGCACGCCAGCGCCAGGCGTCGTCGTCCGCAGCGCCGTCGATCCGCGCGGCGGCGCGCCGGCTCGCACCGCTGCCGCCCCAGACGTCGAAGGCGACACCGGGCGACGTATCGAGCACGCTCTCGCCGACGATCGCGCCACCCGCGGCGTTGCCGTACTGCAGGGCCAGTGGACCACGCAGGATCTCGATCCGATCGAGCGACGACAGCGGAAACGCCGCGGCCTGCCCCTGCCCGTCGGCGGCGCTGGAAGGAATGCCATCGACCACGAGACGGATGCCACGGATGCCGAAACTCGAACGCGCGCCGAAACCTCGCGACTGGATCTGCAGATCCTGCTCGGACAGATTGACCTGGCGCTGACCGTCGCGCAGTGTCGCGGCATCGAGGACCGATGCACTCGCGGGAAGCCGACGCAGGCTGCGTTGCGTGGCGGTCACCGTCACGGTGTCCAGGGTGTCGGCCGCGTCGGTGTCGGCAGCGTCGGCACCGCCCGCTGCCGGCGTCTGCGCATGCACGAGGACGACTGGCGACGACAGCAGGATCGCGAACAGGCGGGATCGCATGCGGCGATTCTCGCACACGCTGCGCGCGTGCCGCGCCTGTCGCGCGCGATGCGTCCGGGTCAGCCGGACGAGTTCAGCACCGACTGGAACAACGCATGCCATTGTTCCGCGATCACCGGCCATCGATAGCGGGGTTGGGTCGCATTGCGGTAGGCCGCCTGGGACAGATCACGCAGCAGGACACGATCCTCGTACAAGCGCTGCAATGCCGCCGCCACACCTTCGGGCGACACGTAATGACCTTCGGTGAGCATGCCCTCGGTCGTCAGGCTCATCACCGGATCGACCAGCAGCGCGGCGGCGTCCCACAGTTCCGCGCAGGCGGAGTGGCGCGGCACGATCTGCGCGGCGCCGGTGGCCGCATGCTCGAAGCTGACCAGCCCCCAGCCCTCGCCGATCGAGGTATTGATCCCGACCGCGGCCGCGTTGTAGATCGTGTTGAGCTGCGCGATCGGAACCGATGGCAGATTGTCGCCGTTGGTGGTGAGGATGACCCGCTCGTCGATGCCGTAGCGCCGCGCGAGATCAACCACGTTCCAGCCCGCATCCGTCACGCCCATGTGCAGGTGCAGCTTGACGTTCGCCGGCTTGCCCGCCGCGAACTGCGCGAATCCCTTGATCGTGAGGTCGATGCGCTTGCGGGGCTGATTGCGATTGGCGTTGAGGACGATGAAGGCATCCTCCATCTCCGGATCGTCCCCGAAGATCGACCGGATCGCCTGCCGGCGGCCCGGTGACGCGCACTCGCCCACGCCGTCGGTCGACAATGGATGGAACAATGCGGTATCGACCCCGTGCGCGATGACCTCGATGGCCGGAAACGGGAAGTCCGGGCGGCGGCGGCGCAGCGCGGTCAGCGCCGCTTCGATCTCGCGCCGGGCGAACTCGGTGTACACCACGAATCTGTCGACGCCTTCCAGCCGTTCGATGGCGGAAGGCTCGATCGGGCCCGCATCCACCGGGCAGTACATCACGACCTTCGGCATCCGCGGCAAGGTCCGCAGACGATCCATGTAGTCGGCGAGAATCCACAGATCGTTGAGCAGGAAGATCAAGGCCGGACGCACGCTTTCGAGCAGCGGCAACAAACGTCCGACCCCGAAGGCGTCGCCGCCGAGCTTGGCCGGATAGATCCGCCATGCGCAATCGTGCGGGTCGCCGTGATAATTGATCGCGATCTGGTGGATCTCGTAATCGGACTGCAATGTTTCGCACAGACTGTGCATCACGCGCGCGAAACCGGTGGCGGCCACGGCGTCGCCGACGAACAGGACCGGAGGACGCGATGCCTCCGATGGAATTGCGTTCATGCTGCTCCTTGCGTTGTGTTTCCGTGACGCGTTGCGGAGAACGCAGCCCGTCGTCCGGGCTGCGTTCCACGCGCGATCGTCATGCCTGCGGACGGGCCGCGGACGACGTCGCGGCGTGCGTCAGGTCGCGGTGACCGAGACCGTGACCGTGCCGTTTCCGTCCGAGGCCTGCGCCGAGAAATAGCCCTGATCGTAGGGACCGATCGATTTCACGTAGACGATCGGACCCTTGCCTTCCGGCAGCGGAAACTCGAGCGCGTTGTCCTTCTCGATGACGCCCGATGCGATGACCTTGGAGCCGGACAGCGTGGTCCCGCTCGGCGTCACGAGGTAGTACATGCGGTCGTTGGTCTTGTTGATGATTTTCATGATCTTTCCTTTCCTGTTGAATGAATGGACGTTCCCTTATCGCAAGATCCGGAAGCGCGATTGTCTGCGGTGACACCCCCTTGCCGTGATGGTGATTGGATTACGTGCCGATCGTCTCCGGCGTTCGATCCTCCGGACCCGATCCACGGCCGTTCGCGTTCGCCTCGACGTCGAGATCGCGCCCCACCGCTTCGACGATCGCGGACAACCGCCGATAGGCGTCGGTCTCGCGACGGGCGAACTGGTGATCGCGATAGGCGCCGAACGCGTCGTCGATGAAACCGACGCGATGCAGCGATGCCGTGGGATAGAGTTCTGTGAGCGCGGCGTGCAGCGCCTCTTCGTCGGCGATCACGGCGTCGTAGTCCAGCGTCACGCCGGGCACCGCGTCGATCGCGCGCCAGGCCCGCAGCAGGCCTTCGATCATCGCCGCCTCGGGATCGCGCCCGGGCGACGCGACCGTCGTCGGGTAATGCCATCCGCGCGCCAGCATCGCCATCGCGACTTCCGCAGGATCGCGCCGGAGCTTGAGCGTGGGATGGCGACCATCGGCCAGCCACGCCGAACACACGAAGGGATGCACGACATCCTTGTAGCCGTAGCCCCGCGGAGACACCGTGCGATCGAGAAAACGGCCGAGATTGTCGAAGAAGTCCGGCGCCTGTGCGCGCAGGACGAACTTCACGCCGGGTTCTGCCGCGTCTCCGGGCGAACGGGCGAAACGATCCGAATTCAGCAGTTCGCCGTCGGTCGTCCAGGCCGGCTGACTGAAACCGAGGGACAGGCACGCGGCGTGGTAGACCACCGTGGACAGGGACCGCGGCAGCGACAGCACGAACAGGGAGGCAGGCATCGCCTGCCGGACGTCCTCCGATGCTGCCATCTCCATACGGCCGCTCCCTGTCCATCGACACGGGCCGCTGCCGTGGCCCGAATCGCTGCGTGTCCCAGCAGCGAATCCCGACGCTATCACATCCCCGGCGCGAGACAAGCAGGAAGCGCGCACGGCGCCCACAAAAAAGGGCGCCGTCGGACCAACCGACAGCGCCCCTTCGCGACCCGATGGTCCGGGTCGATCCCCCGTCGGCAGACATCGCCTGCCCGACGGGGGTTGCCGGGTCAGCCTTCGCCTTCCTCGACCGCCTTGATCGACAGGCGGATGCGGCCCTGCTTGTCGACTTCGAGCACCTTGACCTTGACCAGATCGCCTTCCTTGAGCTTGTCGGACACCTTCTCGACGCGCTCGTTGGAGATCTGCGAGACGTGGACCAGACCGTCCTTGCCCGGCAGGATCGTCACGAAGGCGCCGAAGTCCATGATCTTGGCGACCTTGCCTTCGTAGATGCGGCCCGGCTCGACATCGGACGTGATCTGCTCGATGCGCGCCTTCGCAGCCTGGGCGGCGGCGGCGTTCACCGAGGCGATGACGATGGTGCCGTCGTCCTGGATGTCGATCTGGGTGCCGGTTTCCTTGGTGATGCCCTGGATCGTCGCACCGCCCTTGCCGATCACTTCGCGGATCTTGTCCGGATGGATCTTCATGGTCAGCAGGCGCGGAGCGTACTCGCTCAGCTCGGCGCGCGGCGCGGTCATCGCATGGGCCATTTCGCCGAGGATGTGCAGGCGACCCTGCTTGGCCTGGGCCAGCGCGACCTTCATGATCTCTTCAGTGATGCCCTGGATCTTGATGTCCATCTGCAGCGCGGACACGCCGTTCTGGGTGCCGGCGACCTTGAAGTCCATGTCGCCGAGATGATCCTCGTCACCGAGGATGTCGGACAGCACGACGAAGTCGTCGCCTTCCTTCACCAGGCCCATCGCGATACCGGCGACCGGCGCCTTGATCGGCACACCGGCATCCATCAGCGACAGCGAGCTGCCGCAGACCGACGCCATCGACGAGGAGCCGTTCGACTCGGTGATTTCCGAGACGATGCGGATGGTGTACGGGAACTCCTCCATCGTCGGCATGACCGCGAGCACGCCGCGCTTGGCGAGACGGCCATGACCGATTTCGCGACGCTTCGGGCCCATCATGCGACCGGCTTCGCCGACCGAATAGGGCGGGAAGTTGTAATGGAACAGGAAGTGTTCCTTGTACTCGCCGGAGACGGCATCGATGATCTGACCGTCGCGGGCGGTGCCCAGCGTGGTGACCACGATGGCCTGGGTCTCGCCGCGGGTGAACAGCGCCGAGCCGTGGGTACGCGGCAGCACGCCGACCTTCGAGGTGATCGGGCGGACCGTATCGAGCGCGCGGCCGTCGATGCGGACCTTGGTGCTGAGCACCGAGTTGCGCATGGTCTGATATTCGAGTTCGCCGAATTCCTTCGACGCTTCCGCGGCGCTCCAGCCGTTGGCCTCGATCTGCGCGGCGAGACCGGCGAGCACGTCCTTCTTCAGCGCGGAGATCGCGTCGCGGCGCTCCAGCTTGTCGCGGATCTGGAAGGCGCTGCCCAGACGGTCGCCGATCGCGGCCTTGAGCGCGTCGATGAGGGCGGCGTTCTTGGCCGGGGCCTGCCAGTCCCACTTCGGCTTGCCTGCTTCGGCCACGAGCGCGTTGATGGTGTCGATCGCGATCTGCATCTGCTGGTGGCCGAAGACGACGGCGCCGAGCATCACGTCTTCCGACAGTTCCTTCGCTTCCGATTCCACCATCAGCACGGCGTTCTTGGTACCGGCGACGACCAGTTCCAGGTCGCTGTCGAGCAGTTCGGTGGTGGTCGGGTTGAGCAGGTATTCGCCGTTCCTGTAACCGACCTTGGCGGCGCCGATCGGGCCGTCGAAGGGGGCGCCGGTCAGGGCGAGCGCGGCAGAGGCGCCGATCAGGGCCGGGATGTCGCCGTCGACTTCCGGATTCAGCGACATCACCGTCGCGATGATCTGGACCTCATTCCTGAAGTCCTCCGGGAACAGCGGACGGATCGGACGATCGATCAGGCGCGAGGTCAGGGTTTCCTTTTCGGTGGCACGTCCTTCGCGCTTGAAGAAGCCACCCGGGATACGGCCGCCGGCGTAGAACTTCTCCTGGTAATCGACGGTGAGCGGGAAGAAATCCTGCCCTTCGCGTGCGCTCTTGGCGGCGACGGCGGTCACCAGCACCACGGTGCCTTCGACCGACACCATCACAGCGCCGCCGGCCTGGCGGGCGATTTCACCGGTTTCGAGCACCACGGTGTGCTTGCCGTACTGGAAACTCTTGGTCACTTTTGCCACGTTGGAATGTCCTCGGAAAACATTTTCGATGAACCGGTCGAAGCCCCTGCTCCGTCCGGGTGACCGCGCGCTGCGGTCATGAAACGCATGGTGTTGCGAACGATGGAACCGGAACGGAACCGGACGCTGTCCGCCTGAACGCGACCGGGTACTGCTCCCAAAACGAAACCGCGGCGCATCTCTGCGCCGCGGCGGGTCTGTTGCTTAGCGGCGCAGACCGAGTTTCTCGATCAGGGCCTTGTAACGCTCGGCATCCTTGCGGTGCAGGTAGTCGAGCAGGCTGCGACGGCGATTGACCATCTTCAGCAGGCCACGACGGCTGTGGTGATCCTGCTTGTGCGCCTTGAAATGTTCGGTGAGCTGCGCGATGCGCGCCGAGAGCAGGGCGACCTGGACTTCCGGCGAACCGGTGTCGTTGGCGCTGCGCTTGTGCGCTTCGATGATCGGGGTGGAATCGATGGACATGATGACCTCTGACGCGGGAACCGCAGGAACACGGGCTCGGAATGGACCGGGCCGCGCACCGCGAGGAGCCGCCTGGATGGAAGAAGGGAAACGGAACTGCCCGGAGAGCGTCGAAACCGGCCCGGGCAGCAGCGGAATTGTAGCCCGGCGGACCGCCGCGCTCAAGGTTCCGCCACGACCGATGACGTGCCGGCTCCGGGCCCGGCGTCGGTCAGGGATCCCGCAGGATCTCCGGC
>JAYRTK010000136.1:0-8814 GCA_041919595.1 Lysobacteraceae bacterium | reverse complement strand
AGATCGATGTGTTCGTTGAGGCGCGCGTAGTTGATGGTCGGCGGCATCGTCGCGTGCTGCAGCGACAGCAGCACCTTGATCACGCTGGCGACGCCCGCGGCGGTGAAGCAATGACCGATGTTGCTCTTGACCGATCCCAGCGCGCAGCTGGCCGGCGTCTTCGCCGAGGCGAAGGCGCGCTTCAGCGCCTCGACCTCGATCGGATCGCCGAGCTTGGTGCCGGTGCCGTGGGCTTCGACCATCTGGATCGCGGAGGGATCGATGCCGAAGCGAGCGTAGACGTCCTGCTGCAGCCGCGCCTGCGCGTCGGGATTCGGCGCGGTGATGCCGTTGGTCTTGCCGTCCTGGTTCACGCCCCAGCCGCGGATCACGCCGTGGATCGCGTCGCCGTCGCGTTCGGCGTCCGCCAACCGCTTCAGCAGCAGCGCACCCACCGCTTCGCCCGGCACGAAGCCGTTCGCGCGCTGATCGAAGGTGAAGCAGCGGCCGTCGGGCGAGAGCATGCCCGTCTGCGCCATCTTCAGGAACAGGTGCTGGGTGGCGATGATGCCGACGCCGCCGGCCACGGCCGCGTCGCAGGTCTCGTTGACGAGGTTGTCGCAGGCGACCGAGATCGCGACCAGCGACGAGGAGCAGGCCGTCTCCACGGTCAGGCACGGCCCCTGCAGATTCAGGACGTAGGACACGCGCGCGGCGAGGATCGAGGTGTCGTTGCCGGTGAAGCCGAGCCCGGTGCTCTGCAGATCGCCCGAGAGCAGGTGGTAATCGCTCGGGCCGCAGCCGACGAACACGCCGCAGCGGCTGCCGGACAGCGCGCGCGGGTTGTAGCCCGCGTGCTCGATGGCGTGCCACGCGGTCTGCAGGAACATCCGCTGCTGCGGATCCATGCTGATCGCTTCCTTCGGCGAGATGTCGAAGAACAGCGGGTCGAAGCGGTCGTAGTCCGGCAGACAGCCCATCCATCGGGCATTGGCCTTGCCCGGCGCGGGATCGCCCGGCTGGTAGTACGCGGCCATGTCCCAGCGCTCGCGCGGCACTTCCTCCACGCACAGCCGGCCTTCGGCCAGATTGGTCCAGTAGGCCTCGATGTCGCGGGCCTGCGGGAACTGTCCGGCCATGCCGACGATGGCGATCGCATCGGCCTGGCGCGCGGTCTCGCGCGCCGCCGGCGCCGCACGCCACGACGTCAGCCGGCCGCGCGCTTCGAGCAGGCGCCCCCAGGCGGTCGGTGTCGCGGCGTCCTGCACGACCGCTGCCACGGGTTGCGCGGACGCGGCCGGCGCGGTCGCCGCCGGCAGGCGCGGAACGACAGGCGCGGAAACCACCGGCGCGGACGCCAGCAATCGTTCCTCGACATGACCGGCCATCGCGGCGAGCGTCGGATGACTGTAGACCTGGGTCGCCGGCAACGCGAGGCCGAAGCGAGTATTGATCCTGCGCACCCAGGTCACGCCGGTGATCGAATCCAGCCCCAGATCCACGAACGGCACACCTTCGCCGATCTCGTGCTCGGACAGATGCAGTTCCTGCGCGAGCAGGGTCCGGAGTTCGCCGATGATCTCGTCGCGGGTCGGCATCTGCGCGGATGCGGGCGAGGGCGCGGGCGTCGCGGCCGGAACCACTGCCGGTTGCGGCTGCGGCTGTTCCGGCTCCGACTGCGACACCGTTGCGGTCGCGCCTGCCGACAAGGCCTCTTCGACATGGTCGGTCATCGCGATCAGCGTCGGATGACTGTAGACGCGGGTCGCCGGGAGATGCGTGCCGAAGCGCGCATTGATCCTGCGCACCCAGGTCACGCCGGTGATCGAATCCAGCCCCAGATCCACGAACGGCACGCCTTCGCCGATCTCGTGTTCGGACAGATGCAGTTCCTGCGCGAGCAGGGTCCGGAGTTCGCCGATGATCTCGTCGCGGGACGGCGGCGCGGCGGGGGCGCCCGAAGAGGTGGCCTGGGTCATGTCGTACTCGTTCGTGGAATGCGACGCGTCGACCGGCACGGCAGCGGCCGGCGTGGCGACGACGTCTGGACCAAAGTGCGCGTGGATGCGTTCGAGCGCATCGGCCCTGCCGACGAAGCTCTGCGCATGCATCTCGATTTCCCGGGCGAACACCGCGTCGAGCCGATCGAGGATCGGACGGTTCAGCGCCGCCTTGAGCGCGATCAACCGTTCGCGCGGATGGCGCGCGAGACGACGCGCCAGCGCGATCGCGCGATCGGACAGTTCGGCGCGCGGATGCACGGCCAGCGCCGGGTTGCGGGCGTGCAGCTCGTTGCCTGCGTATTCCAGCGCGGTGTGCAGCGCTTCGTGACCCAGATCCGGACCGAGGATGTCCGGCACGATCAGGGTCGCGCCGCCACCGGGCGTGAAGCCGTAGCGCAGATACGGGTTGAGGTACTGGCTTTCCGCCGCGAACAACGCGAAGTCGGCGAACAGCCCGAGCGACAGCCCGCCACCGACGGCGTGACCCTGCATCGCGGCGATCACCGGCACGGGACAACGCAGCGCGGTGACGAACACCGGCGCGTCGGTGAAGCGCACCTTGCCCGCCTGGATGTCCTGCAGAGTCTCGCGGGTGCCGCCGGTGGAGAAATACCGGTCGTAGCCGCTCAGCACCACGACCTTGCAGGCAGGGTCGGCGGCGATCCGGGCGAACACGTCGGCGAGGCCCTGGACCAGGGCGGGCGTGAACAGATTCTTCGCGTCCAGATCCAGCATCCGCACCGACACGATGCCGTCCGCATCCCGCGTGGCCTGCAGCACCGGCGAAGCGATGTCCAACGGACCGGGCACGGCCACGTGGGTCGACGACGCTGCGGCATCGGTGCCGGCCTCCACGACGACCTCGGTCGCCGGAAAGGCCCGCCCGCGCGCCTCGGCGATGACGCCGTTCGGCCATGCCGTCCAGGCGTGCGCCAACGCGATCGCACGACGTTCCACCTGATCCTGCGGCACCGTTTCGCACGGCGCGCGCGCTGCGGCGCCGGCCTGCGCATCCACGTCCAGCACGAGCGCCCGCGCCGCGGTGAGCGGCAGCCGGGTTCCGAGGACCGACACCGCCAGCGCGCACCATGCGTCGCGGGCCGGCACCGGATCGACAACCTCATCGGCGGCGCGACCGGCGACCGTCGGCGCCTCCGCCTGCACGACCGCGTCGAATGCGTGGGCGAGCAGACGGCCGCGCTCACCGGCGACGGCGGACAGCGCCACGACCACGGGCCGCGACGTGCGCAGCGCCCATCGATGCAGGCGCTGCGCCGCCGCGAGCAGGGCATCGTCGTCGCCCGGCGGCAGCAGGTCGGGATGAGCGCTGGTCAGCACCAGGGCACGCGCATCCGCGTGCGCCCCGGCCGGTGCGTCCAACGCTTCGAGCGCGGCCACCGTCTGCAGGGCGTCGGCCCTCTCGCCGATGTGCACCCGCAGCACGCCGGGCGCGGGATGCGTGCAGGTGAACGGATCGGTCGCGCCGGCATCGATGCCGTCGTCGGCGTTCACATCGACGTTCACATCGGCACCGGCGACCGTGGCGCCGACCGGGAGCGAAACCACCGCATCGGCCTGCATGCCGACCGGCGTCCATGCCTCCAACGCAGCGATCAGCGGCGCACGGCGTTGCGCGCACAGCAGGCGCTGGGCGGGGCCCGCCTGCGCCGCCAGATCGCGGGCGAGGCGCTCGGCCTGGGCCGCCACCGCGTCCGCGGACGCGATCCGGCAGGTCCAGCCGCGCGCGCCGCGCACGCCGGCCGTCGCCGCGGGCATGCGGTACAGCAGATCCCATGCCATCGGAACGCCGAAACGGGCCGCGAACAGATCGAACTCCGCCGCGCTCGGCACGAGCCCCTCGTCGAGCCGGCTGAACCCGCATGCGGCGTCGCGATCGCAGACGACGAAGTCGCACAGGGACGCGAACAGGAAGCCGGCACCGGTCGCATCGCCACGCACCGCGGCGACCGCCGCGACGGGCAGCCCCAGCAGGGCGCGATAGAGTCCGCGCGCCATCGCGGCGTCGAGATCGGCGCGCCCGCCATGCAGGAAGGCGTGTTCGCCACCCTCGATGATGAGCGCGCGCAGCCCGGGCTGCGTCGTGAGTGTCGACAGCGCATCCAGGAGAGACTGCGCCAGCGCATCGCGCAGGCGATGACCGCCCGCGGCGTCATCGACGCGCAGCACGAAGAGGCCATCGCCCCGATCGTGGATCCGCACGCACGCCGTCGCGTCCGTGCTTCCGTCCTTGCGGCTGTCTTCCATTTCCATCCCTTCCGATCCTGTCCCTATGCAATCCTGTCTCTTGCAACCCCGGTGCCACGCCACGAGTCCGTGGTGCGTTTCCCCGGAGCGATTTCCCGGAGCGATTCTCCGGCGCGATCCCTTGCGGGCGAATCCATCGCGTCCGGTTGGCTCACGACACTGTCATTGACGTCAATTCCATCGATTTACGGCACATGCGTGACAACGCCATCTCCGACCCCGCATCGGCACGCATCCGATGCGACATCCACCCTCAGGCCGCGATCCTGCGCTGCGGCCGACGGCGCGTGCTGCCGGACACCCACCACTCCGCGAGCAGCAGATTGAGGGCCCAGCCCGCGCCCAGAATCAGCGCCCGCACGCAGGCGTCCGGCGGCGCCACCAGCACCACCCACGGGATGAACAGCACGACCTGGGTCCCCGCGCCCATCCCGATCGCATAACCACGCACCATCCACGCCTGATGACGGAGGAAGTTGCGTTTCCTGGCCCAGTACATCCCCATCAGCAGGCAAAGCGTCATCGCGATGCCGAACATGAAGCGGAACGCATCCAGCAACGTGCTGTCGCCCTTCGCGTGCGGGAACGCACCCGTCATCCACAGCCCCGACAGCGCGGAAACCAGGCCGCTGACGGCCAGCACCCAGCCCGCGCGACGGTGCCAACTGCGCTTCCCGCGCCGGAACCGGTCGATGAACTGACCGATGCCCACCAGCCCGAACACGCTCGAACCGACGATGTGCAGTCCCGTCGCCACCGGCGCGGCGACGAACCGTGCATTCTCGGGCGTCAGGGCCTGCATGCCCCAGACGCGCGAGATGCCGGCGACGATCGGCACGATGTTCAACAGCAGGAGCACCACGACCAGAATCACTTCACCGTTTCCCTTCTGCAGCACCCAACGCATCCATCCGTCCTTTGTCCATGGGAACACTCGCGATACACCCGCACATCCCGGTGCGAGCAGCCATCCGGTGACGCCGGATGGGTTGTCGTTCCCCAAACGACAACAGGAAGCCGCCGGGCCGGGCCGGCGTTTCCACCGGCCACACGTCATCACCCGTCATTGCGTCAGATATTTTTCATACAGCTCCAGATACTGCTGATGACGCGGGTTGTTCCACTCGTACCCGTTGAGCTTTTCGTCGAGCTGCACGGAATTGCGCTGGTCTTCGGTCAGCCTGCGGCCCCAGGCCAGCACGTTTTCCGGCACGCCGGGCTGATCGAATTTCACCGCCGGCCCGTAGGGCTTGATCATCCCGAAGTGGTGCAGCGAATGCTGGTTGATCAGCTGGATTCCCTTGGGAATGTGCGGATAGACGCCCGGAATGTACTGATGACCATCGATACCGATCTTCAGGTCGATGCCATGGACCAGGAAATCCACCACCGGGCTGTAGAAAATGCCCGGGCTGCCCATCGTATGGCGCAGGATGCCCTCGAGCACGCCGTTCTCGGACACGCCGATCAGCCCGCTGGGAATGGCATCGTGATGCTGGCCATGCAGGTAGACGAACTCGAGCTCCGAGTGATGCGATGTCCAGTGATCGCGATAGAACCACTGATTGACGACCTTCAGGAAGCGCGAGTGGATGTAGATGCCGAGCGGAATGGACAGCGGCAGGAAGATCGCCGAGTACTGGAAATGCGAGATTGCGAAATACCAGGGCGCGACCAGCATGATGTGGGCCAGCACGCCGGTGAAGTACGCATGGAACAGTTCGATGGTGATGCTGGGCTGGCGCTTCAGCGTCGCCCGCCATGACGTCTCCATCAGGAACGCACGCACATGGTCGCGCCTGCGGAGATGGGAGATGAGGATCACGGTGCGGTACAGCGTGAACCCACCCAGGTGCGCGTAGAACAGACCGAATGCGAGCTTGCGCATGAAGTCGGTGTGGTGCGGCAGATCCGGAGTCAGCCAGATCGCGACGTTCTCGGCGGCGATCAGCGCCGCCCCGGCGAAGTAGGCGGCACGCATGTTCTTCAGTTTATAGAAGAACATGTAGAACACTTCCTTCGGCTGCGTCAGCCACAACGGCATCCGGAAACTCAGGCCGTGACGCTTGCCAAACACCAGCACCATCCACAGGCAGAGCGCGACGACGATGTACGTCATCGGGTGGCGCATGCCGAAGATGAACATGGCGACCGCGACGACCATGACGTTCATGATCACGTAGTCGATGAAATCTTCGCTTCGGTACACCATTCGATTCACCTTCTTTCCATAAAGAAGGTGGAATTTCTCGGGCGAGAGTGTGTCGCTCATTTCCTTTTCCCTTGATTCGACCATTGATTGTCGGTACGCATGCGCCCGCACCGTGAAACTGCAATTTCGCGCTATCCCGCGTCGTGACTTCGGCCGTCCTGACGCTGCATCGACGGCGGATCGATTCGAACTCTCGTCAGGCCGCCGTCATTCGCCACCTCCCTGTGCGCATCGCGCGATCGCCCCGCCATCGCACGGACGGCAGTGCGGGCCCATGGACAGGGACTCACACATCGAACGACAGCCTGATGCCACTCGGCTTGGCCGGCGTGTCCGCCGGCGGCACCACGTCATCGGTCATCGCCAACATCGCTTTTCCATCGTCCGACGTGCGCGCACCCTGTTCCGATCTCACCTCTCCGCACGCCACCGTCGCTGGCGTCGTCAACCGCGCGAGTCCGGACGCCAGCGAGGCGTCTCCAGCTCCCGTCGCGGGCGATGCCTGCGCTGCGCGCGCCACGGCCGCCGTCGCCGGCGTCGTCAGCGGCGCGAGCCCGGACGCCAGCGAGGCGTCTCCATCTCCCGTCTCGGGCGATGCCTGCACTGCGCGCGTCACGGCCGCCGTCGCCGGCGTCGTCAACGGCGCGAGTCCGGACGCCAGCGAGGCGTCTCCATCTCCCATCACGGGCGATGCCTGTGCTGCGCGCGCCACGGCCGCCGTCGCAGGCGTCGCAACCGTCGCAGGCGCCACCGTCCGTGCGGGCGCCGGAGGGGCCTCGTCCGTTTCGAGCGCGCCATGGCCGAGACCGCGCATCTGCACGCAGATGCGTCCGTCGGCATCGCACAGATCGACATCGAGCCCCGGCATGCCGCTGGTGGCGGAACGACGCACCCAGGCGAACACATGCGCGGGACACGCCCTGAACGCGCGAAGCGAGACCAGTCGCCACGGCAGCGACGGCGGCATCGCGACCGGCAGCAGCGTGGTGGCCGCCTGCATCGCACCGTCCAGCAACACCGGATGCAGACCGAACGCCGTCGGCGACGTCGACGGATCGCCGGCCAGACGCAGTTCGGCGAGCGCCTCGCCATGGCCCGAGCGCAGCGCGGTCACGCAGCGATAGGCGGCGCCGTACGCGAGACCCGCATCGGCCTTGTCCCGATAGAAGGCTTCGGCCTCCCAGTGCGTGCCCGGCGTGCGCGCCGCCAGCGCCTTCAGATCCAGACGCGGCGGTTCGGCGATCTCCAGCCGGCGCGCGACGCCCTGGCACAGCACGCTGTCCGGATGCTGCGGCGCCGGACCGACGATCTCGTATCCGACCGCCCCCTGCGCGCGCGGCAGCAGCGCCGTGCGCAGGGTCAGCGTGTCCGCGAAGACGGCCGGGACCGCCCAGGTGGTGTCCGCGAACTCGACCACGCCGGCATTCGCCGCCGCGTCGGCCATGCCTTCGACCGCATGGACCAGCGCCGCATGCGCCATTTCCAGATAGACCGCGGCCGGCACGACGTGGCCGCGGAACGTGCCGGCATCGAGGCGGTGATCCGAGGCGATGGCGTCCGAGCGGTCGACGACGGTCTCGTAGACCGTGGCCGACAACGTGGACACGTTCCGGTGCAGCAGCGGATGGATCGCCACCGGGCGCGCCGGCGCCTGCCGGTCACCGGCAGGATCGAGGGCCTGTGCGCGTCCCGGTGCGACATCGCGGCGGACCGGCTGCCAGTACACGTCCTTCGCGAACGGATACAGCGGCAGGCGCAACCGCTCCGGCCGATCCGCATCGGCCCAGGTGCGGCGCCAGTCGATCGCCGCGCCTTCGACCCAGTCGCGCGCCAGCTGCGCCGGCGCGCGCGTTCGCACGTCGTCCACGACGGGCACGGCCACGATCGCCCCGGTGCCATCGCGACGCAGGCGTCCGCGGAACAGGTCCGGGCCGACGGCCCCTTCCGCCCCGCGACGCAGCGTCGCGATCAAGGCATCGATGCCGTCGACGACGATCGCCAGCCGTTCCTCGCGTTCCTCGCGCCCGACCTGCAGGGTGTAGGCCAGCGACGCCAGCGAAATGCGCTCACCGCGTGCCTGCGCGCGTTCGAGGAAGGCGAGCAGGTCGACTGCCTTCTGCGCCAGCTGATCGGCCGTACGCGCCGACAGCGGAACGACGACGGCGCGGGCGTCCTGCGTGCCTGCGCGCGCGGGCCGAGCCGCGGACGGCACGTATTCCTGCACGACCAGATGCGCATTGGCGCCGCCGGCACCGAACGACGAGATGCCGGCGATGCGCGGCACGTCCTGCAGCCGTCCGTCGACGAGGCGCGTCGGCCGCGTCCAGGGCTGCAGCGCACGCTGCAGGCGGAAGG
>JAYRTK010000135.1:0-8833 GCA_041919595.1 Lysobacteraceae bacterium | reverse complement strand
GCGCCAAACGCACGCTCGCCGAGAAGCGGGTGCCGTTCGAGGTGCCGCGTCGCGCGGAGCTGGGCGAACGTCTCGATGCGGTGCTTGAAGTCGTCTATCTGGTCTTCAACGAGGGCTACAGCGCCAGCGCCGGCGAGGACTGGATGCGGCCGGCGCTGTGCGACGAAGCGCTGCGCCTGGGGCGTGTGCTGTCGGGCCTGCTCCCGGACGAGGCCGAAGTGTTCGGTCTGCTGGCGCTGATGGAACTGCAGGCGTCGCGGACGAAGGCACGGATCGCCGCGGATGGCAGTCCGATCCTGTTGATGGAGCAGGATCGCAACCGTTGGGATCGCCTGCAGATCGAACGTGGTCTGAAGGCGCTGGCGCGCGCGCAGCGGATGACCGCGAGCGCCGCGCCCGGCCGGTACGCGCTGCAGGCCGCGATCGCCGCCTGCCATGCCGGCGCCCGTCGCGCCGAAGACACCGACTGGGCGCGGATCGCCGCGTTGTACGCCGCGCTCGGCCGGATCGTGCCGTCGCCGGTGATCGAGCTCAATCGCGCGGTGGCGGTGGCGCGCGCCGAAGGTCCGGCGGTGGCGCTGCCGTTGATCGACGCACTGCGCGCAGCGCCGGCACTGCGCGGCTACGGTCTGCTCCATGCCGCGCGCGGCGATCTGCTGCGCCAGCTCGGTCGCTTCGACGAGGCCCGCATCGAATTCGAGCGGGCCGCGGATCTCGCCGGGAACACCCGCGATCGCGACCTCATGCGCAGCCAGGCCGAGGCGTGCCGCACGCAGGCGCGGTGACCGCACCGGAGTTCCCGTCGTCACGATGATGCACGCGAAACGTATCGTTCCGTCATCGGGCGATCGCGAACGATTCGCAACCATGCCGATCTTCCATCAGGATTTCGACAAGTTCGCGTTAAGGTCGCGTCAATCCGTGCACGCGGTCGCATCATCGCAACCGAAATCGAACATCCGGCTCACGAACGCGTAACAAGCGGCTAATTCCGACTTAATCGGGTCTCGCGAGCATCCTGCCGCATGACCCGCACACCACGCCTCTCCGCATTCCCACGTGTCCGGCCGCGCACGACCTTCGCCGATGCCGCGCTGATCGGCGTCGATCATCCGCAGCGCGCCGCGACCGAGGCCTTCATCGCCCAGGTCTACCGCGCGCGCTACGGTGCCGAGCTCGCCGCCTTCCTGCCGCATCTGCTGGCCTGGCGCGACGCCTCGGGTACGCTGCAGGCCGCGGTCGGTCTGCGCGGCGGCGCCGAGGGCCCGCTGTTCGTCGAACAGTATCTGGATACGCCGGCCGACGCCGCGATCGCCGCGATCACGGGTGTGCCGGTGGCGCGGTCGCAACTGGTCGAAGTCGGCAACTTCGGCGCGTTGTCCGCGGGCGATGCGCGCGAACTCATCCTGCACCTGACTCGCTGGTTGCACGCCGCCGGCTACCGCTGGGTGCTGTTCGCCGCGACCCGCCAGCTGCGCAACGCCTTCGATCGCCTGCATCTGGCCACGGTCGAGCTGGCGGATGCCGACGCCGCGCGCCTGCGTTCGAACGACACCGATTGGGGGCGGTATTACGACGCGCAACCCAAGCTGATGTTCGGCGATGTCGCCGCCGGTCACGCCTATCTGCAGCGACTGCGGGACGCGTCGTCGTCGCCGGCCTGGTCGGCGATCCCCTGCCTGGCGGCCGCGCTGTGAACCGGTTCGCGGAACTCTTCGCCACGCTTGCCGGGTCCGCGGTGCGGGTGCGCGGACACGATGTCGCGTGGACCGGCGATGCGCTCCTCGCGCGGATCCGGTCGTTCGCCGATGTGCTCGATGCGCTCGGCGCGACGCGCATCGCCAGCCGGCTCGACAACGGTCCGGACTGGTTGGCGCTGGATCTCGCGATCCGCGCCCGCGGTGGTGTGCATGTGCCGCTGCCGACCTTCTTCACGCCTGCGCAGATCGCGCATGCGCTCGCCGACTGCGGTGCGGAGACGCTGATCGTCGCCGCGGAGACGCCGTTGCCGGAGGGGCTCGCCGAGCGTCCCGCCGACGCCTTCGCGGACACGCTGCGCGCGCTGCGGCTGTCGGCGCCGTCCGTGACCCTGCCGACGGGCACCGCGACGATCACCTACACCTCGGGCACCACCGGCACGCCGAAGGGCGTGTGCCTGTCCGCGGAGGCGCTGTACACGGTCGCCGCGTCGCTGGCCGAAGCCGCCGCACCGCTGGCGCCGCGGCGGCATCTGTGCCTGATGCCGCTGTCGACCCTGCTGGAAAACGTCGGCGGGGTGTATGCCGCGCTGATCTCTGGCGCCGAGATCGTCGCGCCGTCGTTGGCGGAGATCGGCTATACCGGCGCCACGAGCCTGGAGGTGTCGACGCTGCTGGCCTGCCTGCACCGCCATCGTCCCGAAAGCGCGATTCTGGTGCCGCAACTGCTGCTGGCACTGACCGCCGCCGCGGAGCAGGGCGCACCGTCGCCGGACTCGCTGAAATTCCTCGCCGTCGGTGGCGCGCGCGTCGGCCCGGCGCTGATCGCCCGCGCCGAGGCCTGCGGTCTCCCGGTGTACGAGGGCTACGGTCTGAGCGAATGCGCCTCGGTGGTGTGTCTCAATCGTCCGGGCGCGATGCGTCCTGGCAGTGTCGGCCGGCCGCTGCCGCATGCGCGGATCACGGTGCGGGACGGCGAACTGTTCGTCGAGGGCGTGCACCATCTCGGGTATCTCGGCGACGACGCGCCGCCTCCGCAGGCGATCGCCACCGGCGATCTGGGCCACATCGACGCGGACGGTTTCGTCCACGTCACCGGCCGCAGGAAACACCTGTTCATCACCTCGTTCGGCCGCAACGTCTCGCCGGAATGGATCGAAAGCGAGCTGCTGCAGCATCCGGCGTTCGCGCAGGCGGTGGTGTACGGCGAGGCGCGGCCCTTCAATGTCGCGATCGTGTGGCCGCGCCGGCCCGAGTCCGACGACGACGCATTGCGCGCGGCGCTGGCCCAGGTCAACGCCGCGTTGCCCGACTACGCCCGCGTTCGCGCCATCGTGCGCGCCGACGCGCCCTTTTCGTTCGCCGATGGTCTGCTCACCGGCAACGGTCGCCCGCGTCGCGATGCGATTCTCGCCCGCTATCGCGATGCGGTCGACGCGCGTTATGCCGCGGCGGACGTCTTTTCTTCCGATGGAATCGCCGCATGACCGCACAAGACACGAGCGCCCCGGGCATGTCCGCCCACGACATCCCTTTCCATGACCGCCTGCTGCAGGACACCCGGCGCGAGCGCGAGGGGCTGATCGCCATTCCCATCATCCAGGAGGCGCTGGCCGGACGGATCGCGCTCGCGGATTACATCGCCTTCCTCACCGAGGCCTTCCATCATGTCCGCCATACCGTCCCGCTGCTGATGGCCTGCGGCGCGCGTCTGCCGGCGCGGCTGGAATGGCTGCGGACGGCGGTCGGCGAGTACATCGAGGAGGAAATGGGCCACCACGAGTGGATCCTCGACGACATCGCCGCCTGCGGTGCGGATCGCGTCGCGGTGGAATACGGGCAACCGTCGGAAGCCACCGAGCTGATGGTGGCCTATGCCTACGACACCATCGCCCGCGGCAATCCGGTCGGCTTCTTCGGCATGGTGCTGGTGCTGGAAGGCACCAGCGTGGCGTTGGCCACGCGTGCGGCGGAAACCATCGAGACTTCGCTGGACCTGCCGCGCAACGCCTTTTCCTACCTGCGCTCGCACGGCGATCTCGACATCGAACACACCGGCTTCTACGAGCGGTTGATGAACCGGCTCGACGACGAGGACGACCGCCGTGCGGTGGTTCATGCGGCGAAACGCTTCTACAAGCTGTACGGCGACGTCTTCCGCACCCTGCGCGACGACCGCCGCGTCCTGTCGGAGGCGGCATGATCGCGCTGTCCGGCAGGACCGTTCTACTGACCGGCGCCAGCGGCGGAATCGGTTCCGCGTTGTGCGACGCGTTGGTGGGGGCCGGCGCGCGCGTGGTCGCCGTCGCTCGCAACGAGGATCGTCTCCAGCCACTCGTGCGGCGACATGGCGCCGAACGCGTGCTCTCCCTGGCGGCGGACCTGGCGACCGACGGCGGCCGCGCGCACGTCGTTGCGCGCGCAACGGAACTCGACCCGATGCCGTCGGTGCTGGTGCTGGCGCATGCGCAGAGCGCGTTCGGCCTGTTCGAGGATCAGTCGTCCGAGTCGCTGCAGGCGCTGGTCGAGACCAATCTCATCGGGCCCATGCAGTTGATCCACGCGATGTTGCCGGTGCTGCGGCGTCATGAACGCGCCGCGGTGGTCGCGGTCGGTTCGACCTTCGGCAGTCTCGCCTTCCCCGGTTTCGCCGCGTACAGCGCAACCAAGTTCGGGCTGCGCGGGTTGATGGAAGGTCTGTCTCGCGAATACGCCGATACCGGGCTCCGGTTCCAGTGTCTGTCGCCGCGCGCGACCCGCACCGCGTTCAACAGCCGGCAGGTCGAGGCGATGAACCGCGAGATGAAGGTCGCGCAGGACGAACCCGCCGATGTCGCCGCCCGGCTGGTCGCCGCGATCGTCGACGGTCGTCCGCGCATGCAGCTGGGCTGGCCCGAAAAACTGTTCGCGCGCATCAACGGCGCGCTCCCCGGTCTGGTCGACCGCAACCTCCGATCGCAACTGTCCATCGTCCGCCGCCACGCGCGGTCGTGATCATCGCATCCGTCGTACAGGAGATTCCCGTGAACGCACCCCGTCGTTTGTCCCGCGCTCTCGCCGCCGCCCTGTCGCTCGCCGCCGCCGCGGTCGCGATCGCCGGCGATCTGTCGCCCCAGGTGACCGCAGTCCGCGATCGTTGGGCCGAGGTCAACTACAACACCCCGAAGAAGCAGCGCGAGGCCGCGTTCGACGCCCTCGCCAGGCAGGCCGCGGCCGCGCGCGCCGCGCAGCCGAAGGACGCCGCCGCGCTGATCTGGGAAGGCATCGTGCTGTCGAGCTACGCCGGCGAACGCGGCGGGTTGGGCGCGATGGGTCTGGCCAAGCAGGCCAAGGCCGATTTCGAACAGGCGATCAAACTCGATCCGAACGCGCTCGACGGTTCCGCCTACACCAGTCTGGGCGTGCTGTACTACCAGGTGCCGGGCTGGCCGATCGGATTCGGCGACGACGAGAAGGCCCGCGAGCTGCTGCGCAAAGGATTGCAGATCAACCCGAACGGCATCGACCCCAACTATTTCTACGGCGATTTCCTGCAAGACCAGGGGGACTGGAAGGGCGCCGCCGCGGCGCTGGAAAAAGCCCTCGCCGCGCCCGCGCGTCCGGGGCGCGAGGCCGCCGATCAGGGACGCCGCAAGGAGGTCACGGCGCTGCTGGCGAAGGTCCGCACGCACCTGTGATCCGCACCGCCACGGAGGCTCCGCCGCGCTTGCGACGCGGCGGGCGCTGACCCACACTCGCCGCATGCGCATCCTGTTGGTCGAAGACGACGAATCCCTGGGCGAAGGCGTCCGTACCGCATTGCGGCGTGCAGCCTACACGGTCGACTGGCTGCGCGACGGCACCAGCGCGCTGGCTGCGCTGAAGGACGGCGGCATCGACCTGGTCGTGCTCGATCTCGGCCTGCCGCACATGGACGGCATGGAGGTGATCCGGCAGGCGCGCCGTGCCGGCGTCGACGCGCCGATCCTGGTCCTCAGCGCGCGCGAACGCGCCAGCGACCGCACCCAGGGCCTCGATGCCGGCGCCGACGATTATCTGGGCAAGCCCTTCGACACCCAGGAACTGCTGGCGCGCGTGCGCGCGCTGTTGCGCCGCACAGGCGGGCGCGCGACGCCGCTGCTGCGGATGGGCGCGCTGGAACTCGATTCCGCGCGGCTGGCGGTGGTCTGGCGCGGCAGATCGCTGGATCTGCCGCGGCGCGAATTCGCGCTGCTGCGCCTGCTGATGGAACATCGTGGACGGCCGATCTCGCGCGAATCGGCGCAGCAGCGGCTGTACGGCTGGGACGAGGACGTGGCCAGCAATGCGCTGGACGTGCACGTGCATGCGCTGCGCAAGAAACTCGATCCCGCGCTGATCCGCACCCTGCGCGGCATCGGCTACGCGCTCGACGAGAAGGTCGCCCAGGGCGACACCGATGCCGCGACGCCGGTGGCGGAATGATCTCGATCCGCCGGACCCTGCTGCTGACGATCCTCGGCACCACCACGCTGGTGCTGCTGATCGCCGCCGGTTTCAGTTACCGCACCGGTCTGCAGGAGGCGGGCGAACTGTTCGACGCCAAGCTCGCGCACTCCTCGCGCGTGCTGATGAGTCTGGTCGACGAGCCGCTGGCGGATCTCGATACGGATTCGCGCTCGGGGCGCGACGAAGACGCGCGGATCATCCGCGTCTGGCACGGGCGGATCGAAGGCAAGGGCGATGCGCTGGCGCTGCCCGAGGGTCATGCCTACGAGACCAAGCTCGCGTTCCAGGTGCGCGATGCCGCCGGCATCCTGCTGCTGCGTTCCGACAGCGGTCCGGGCGAACCGCTGGCGCCGCTCGTGCAGGGGTTCACCGATCGCACCATCGACGGCGCGCATTGGCGCACGTTCACGCTCAGGGCGCCGTCGGGACTGTGGTACCAGTCCGGCGAACAGGCGGCGATCCGCGAGGAAATCGCCGAGGAGATCGCGCTCGGCACCCTGGTGCCGCTGCTGGTGGCGCTGCCGCTGCTGGCGGCGGTGGTGTGGATCGCGGTGGGCTGGGCCTGTCGCAGTCTGGTGCGCGTGTCCGATGCGGTGGCGGAGCGCGCGCCGGAACGACTCGCACCGATCCGTCTCG
This sequence comes from Lysobacteraceae bacterium, assembly GCA_041919595.1. GTDB lineage: Bacteria > Pseudomonadota > Gammaproteobacteria > Xanthomonadales > Xanthomonadaceae > Lysobacter_I. Next base: position 2,033 of record JAYRTK010000135.1, on the reverse strand, counting down.
AACGGGTGCCGCGCGAGGTGCACGGTCTGGTGGGCGCGATCAACGACCTGTTGGAACGTCTGGATCACGCCCTGCACCGCGAGCGTCGCTTCACCGCCGATGCCGCGCACGAGCTGCGCACGCCGGTCGCCGCGGTCAAGGTCCACGCCTACAACCTCCGTCACGCCCGCGACGACGACGAGCGCCTGCAGTCGCAGGATCGGCTCGATGCCGGGATCGTGCGGATGGAGCGTTTGATCGCACAACTGCTGGCCTTGAGCCGGATCGAGAGCGGCGCCTCGGTCGCGCCGGCGCGCACCCGGATCGATCTGGCCGAGGTGGCGCGGCGCCACGAACACGATTTCGCCGCGCTCGATGCGGGCGGCGGCAAACGGCTGCAGCTCGATCTGGCCCCGGCGACCGTGTTCGGCGACGAATCCGCGCTCGACGCCCTGGTGCGCAATCTGATCGACAACGCGGTGCGTTACGCGCCGCCGGGCGGTGGGATCGTGGTGCGCACCGCGCGCGATGGCGATCGTGCACGGCTGGTCGTGGAGGACTCGGGTCCGGGCATTCCGGAAGATGCGCGGACGCGGGTGTTCGAGCGCTTCCACCGCGAACTCGGTACCGGCGTCGAAGGCAGCGGTCTGGGTCTGGCGATCGTCGCCGAGACGCTGCGCCTGCATGGCGGCGAGATCGCGCTGGATGCTTCGCCGACGCTCGGCGGCCTGCGTGCGACGGTGACGCTGCCGGCGGCGTGAGCGCCGCCGGCGGGTGCGGGCGGACTCAGCCCGGCAGCGCCAGATCGTCCAGCATCGCGCGCAGGAACCGCGCGGCTTCGCCGCCGGTGCAGGCGCGGTGGTCGAAGGTCAGCGACAGCGGAATGACCTTGTGCGATTCGAAGCCGCCGATCACCGGGGTGATCTGGTGGCGCGCGCGGCCGGCGGCGACGATCGCGACGCACGGCGGCACCACCACCGGTGTGGCATAGCGGCCGGCGAACATGCCGAAGTTCGACAGCGAAATCGTGTAGCCGCTCAGTTCGCTGGCGGGAATGCTGCGCGATTCGACCTGCGCGCGCAGGCGGCCGATCGCCTCGCGCACGCCGCGCGCGTCGAGCATGTCGGCGTTGCGCAGCGCGGGCACGAACAGGCCGTCGTCGGTGTCCACCGCGATGCCGATGTCGACCTGCGGATGCAGGGTGCGGGTGAGGTTGTCGCCGTCGAACCAGGCATTGAGCGCGGGCACCGCCTTCGCCGCGGCGCAGATCGCGCGCACCAGGCGCGCGGTCATGTCGTTGCCGTGTGTCCAGGCGTGGATGTCGGCGTCGTCGGTGAGCGTGGTCGGCACCACTTTCGCATGTGCGTCGGCCATCACCCGCGCCATGTTGCGGCGCACGCCCTTGAGCTGTTCCGGCTGGCCGCTGACCGACACGCCCGGCGGCTGCGTGCGCATCGGTTTGCCGCTGGCGGAGAGTTGGGTGCGCTGGCCCGCCTCGGTTGTGGGAGCGGCGGGAGCCGCGACGGGTCTTGCGGCGGTGCCTGAAGTCGCGGCTCCCGCGGCCCCCACAGCCGCAGTGGCACCGACCTTCGCCGAGCCATCCGCCGCCGCGCGCTTCACGTCGTCCATCGTCACCACGCCGTCGGCGCCGGTCGCACGCACGCGGGCAAGATCGACGCCGAGCTTGCGCGCCATCGCGCGCACCGCCGGCATCGCCTTCACGCCGCCGACCGCGACCGCGGCCTCGCTGCGCACCGCGTCGGAGGTCTGCATCGCGCCGACCACGGTGCCGGCGTCGTCGCGTTTCGCTTCACCGGTCGCGGGGGCGGCTTCGGTCGCGCTCGTCGGCGCCGAAGAGCGTGGGGTTGAAGCCCCGCCTGCGGCGGTGGGAGCGGGCGGCGGAGCATGATGATGCCCGGTGTCCTGCCCTTCGGCGCGCTGCGGCATCGACGGGTCGATCTCGAATTCCGCGAGCATCGTGCCGGTGACGACGATGTCGCCGGCCGCGCCCGCGAGCTTCAGCACCTTGCCCGATACCGGCGACGGCACTTCCA
>JAYRTK010000134.1:0-8856 GCA_041919595.1 Lysobacteraceae bacterium | reverse complement strand
AACCGCCTCGATCAGGCGCCGCGTTCGGTGCTGGTGATGTTCCCGTTCGTGATGAGCCTGATGCTGGGCGCGCCGCGACTGTTGTATCGCTCTTGGAAGGATCACGGCCGGATCAACAGCGACAAATCGGCGGTGCGTGTCCTGATCCTCGGCGCGGGCCGCGCCGGCGAGGCCCTCGTGCGCGATCTGCGTCGCACCGGCGCCTACCAGCCGGTGGGATTCCTCGACGACGCCGTGAAGCTGCGCGGCAGTCATCTGCACGGTGTTCCGGTCCTGGGCCGGATCGAGGACGTCGGTCGCATCGCGCCGGAGACCGCGGCCAAGCTGCTGGTGATCGCCATTCCTTCGCTCGATGCCCAGCGCATGCGCCGGGTGATCGAGGCCTGCGAGCGCACCGGCCTGCCGTTCCGGATGGTGCCGCGGCTCAACGACATCCTCGAAGGCCGGTCGTTGCCCGGTGAGTTGAAGGAAGTCGCGATCGAGGACCTGCTGGGCCGCGCGCCGGTGGTACCCGACTGGAAGGCCATGCGCGACTGGCTCGGCGGGCGCAGCGTGCTGGTCACCGGCGCCGGTGGCTCGATCGGCTCGGAACTCTGCCGCCAGTGCGCCCGCCATGGCGCCAGCCGGATCGCCCTGGTCGAGATCGACGAACTCTCGCTGGTCACCACCCAGATGCGCCTGCGCCGCGATTTCCCCCAGATCGAACTGGCGCCGGTGCTCGGCGACTGCGGTGATCCGGCGGTGATGCGCTACGCCCTGGACCTCGTGAAACCCGACGCGGTGTTCCATGCCGCCGCCTACAAGCAGGTGCCGCTGCTCGAAGCGCAGTTGCGCGAGGCGGTGCGCAACAACGTGCTCGCCACCGAGACCGTGGCCCGTGCGAGCGCGGCCGCGGGCGTGGGCACCTTCGTGCTGATTTCCACCGACAAGGCGGTCGACCCGGTCAACGTCCTCGGTGCGACCAAGCGCCTTGCCGAGATGCTCTGCCAATCGCTGGCCGACCCGCGTTCCACCCGTTTCGTCACGGTGCGCTTCGGCAACGTGCTCGATTCCGCCGGCAGCGTGGTGCCGCTGTTCCGCGAACAGATCCGCAACGGCGGGCCGGTGACGGTGACCGATGCCCAGGTCACGCGCTTCTTCATGACCATTCCCGAGGCCAGCCAGTTGATCCTGCAGGCGTCGGCGATCGGCTCGCAGCAGGCGATCTACACGCTCGACATGGGCGAGCCGGTGTCGATCCGGGTGCTGGCCGAACAGATGATCCGGCTCGCCGGCAAACAACCCGGGCGCGACATCGCCATCGTCTACACCGGGCTGCGTCCCGGCGAAAAACTGCACGAGACCCTGTTCCACGCCGACGAGCGCTATCGCCCGACCTCGCATCCGAAGATCCTGCAGGCCGCGCCGCGCCAGGTGCCGGCGGAGGCCATCGGCCAGGCGCTGTTGCGGCTGCGCGACGCCACCGCGACCTACGATCTGGAGGCGCTGGCCGCCATCCTGCGCGAGGCGGTGCCGGAGTTCGTGCCGATGGCCGCCGGCGAGGACACCGGACCCAATGCGGCGACGGTGGTAGCATTTCCGGCCCGCAACGCGCGCAAGATCTGATCGCAGGTACCGATGGCCCGCATCCGCAAAGCCGTGTTCCCGGTCGCCGGGCTCGGGACCCGTTTTCTTCCGGCGACCAAGACCGTTCCCAAGGAAATGCTGCCGATCGTCGATCGGCCGCTGATCCAGTACGCAGTGGACGAGGCCATCGAGGCCGGTTGCGACACGTTGATCTTCGTTACCAATCGCTACAAGCATTCGGTCGCGGATTATTTCGACAAGGCCTACGAACTCGAACAGAAGCTGGAGAAATCCGGCAAGTTCGAGCAGCTCGAACTGGTCCGCAACGTACTGCCTGCGCACGTTCGCGCGGTGTTCGTGACCCAGGCCGAGGCCCTGGGCCTCGGCCACGCGGTCCTGTGCGCGAAACCCATCGTCGGTGACGAGCCCTTCGCGGTGTTGCTGCCCGACGATCTGATCTGGAACCGCGGTCCCGGCGCGCTCAGGCAGATGGCCGACGTGGCCGAAGCCAGCGGCGCCAGCGTGATCGCGGTGCAGGATGTCCCGCACGAACAGACCGGCAGCTACGGCATCGTCGCGACCGGGGACTTCGACGGTCGCAACGCGCCGATCCACGCGATCGTCGAGAAGCCCAGGCCCGATGTCGCGCCGAGCAATCTCGCGGTGGTTGGACGTTATGTGCTCGACGGCGGCATCTTTGCGCTGCTGGAAAGCACCACGCCCGGCGCCGGCGGTGAGATCCAGCTCACCGACGCGATCGCGGCCCTGCTCGCGCGCAAGCCGGTCCATGCCTATCGCTTCCAGGGCACGCGTTTCGACTGCGGCACGCACCTCGGCCTGATCGAGGCCACCATCCGCTATGCGCTGGATCACGAGACGCTGAGCGATGCGGCGCGCGGGATGATGCAGAACGCGCTCAGCGAACTGGGCGTCGTCGATCTCGACTGATCGTTTCCGCCACGCGCATGCGCATCGCCGACGACACCTTCTACCGGGCCACGCTCGGGCCTGCACGCGTGCGTACCGCGCCGCAGGGGCGCATCGATGCGCGCGTCTGCATCGTCGGTGGCGGTTATGCCGGGCTGAACACCGCGCTGGGATTGTGCGAACGCGACCGGGGCGAGGGCGTGGTGCTGCTCGAAGCGCGTACGCTCGGTCATGGTGCGTCCGGCCGCAACGGGGGCTTCGTGTTCTCGGGATTCTCGCGCGGGGAGGAAGCACTGCTGCGCGATCTCGGCCCGGCCCGGGCGAGGGCGTTGCATGCCGGGACGGTCGCGGCGGTGCGCACGATCCGCGACCGCAGCCGGCGTTACGGCATCGACTGCGATCTGATCGACGCGGGCGTGCTGTGGGCGAACTGGTTCCGCGATCCGGCGGTACTGCGGGCGCGGCAGCGTCTGCTCGCCGACCATTTCGGCGTCGAATGGCAATGGCGCGGCCGCGACGAGGTGCGCGAACTGCTGCGCACCGAGCGCTATCACGATGCGCTGTTCGAACCGGACGCGCTGCATTTCCATCCGCTGAAATATGCCCATGGCATCGCCGCCGCGGTCGAGGCTCGGGGCGCGCATCTTTACGAAGGCGCGCCGGCGATCGCCCTGGAGCGCGATGGCGAAGGGTGGCGCGTGCGCACGTCGCAGGGCGAAGTGCGCGCAGAACACGTCGTTCTGGCCTGCGGCGGTTATCTGGCCGGCCTGCGTCGCGAGGTCGACGCGGGTGTGCTGCCGATCGCCACCTACGTCATGGCCACCGAGCCGCTCGGCGCGCGCCTCGATGAAGTGATGCGCACGTCCGCCGCGGTCTACGACACCCGGTTCGCCTTCGATTACTACCGGCCGCTCGCGGACACGCGGCTGTTGTGGGGCGGACGCATTTCCGTGCGCGACCGCGCGCCCGCCGCGGTGCAGCGGCTCCTGCACCGCGACCTGATCAAGGTCTATCCGCAACTGCGCGATGTCCGGATCGAACACGCCTGGTCCGGGCTCATGAGTTATGCCCGGCACGAGATGCCGCAGATCGGACGGATCGACCAGGGGCTCTGGTTGGCCCAGGCCTTCGGTGGCCATGGCGTGGCGCCGACCACCTTCGCCGGTGATCTTCTGGCCGCCGCGATCGCCGAAGGCGATACCCGCTGGCGCGAGTTCGCCGATTACGGACTGGTGTCGGCGCTCAAGCCCGCCGGGTTCCTGGGCGCGCAGTTGAGCTACTGGTGGTTTCAGGCCCGCGACGCCTGGCGGGATTGGCGCGAAGGCGCGATCGCTCGCTAGAACCGCGAGGTTCGTCGCGAACCCGGCGCGCCGCGGTCGCGACGCGGCCGTCGGGTCGGCTATGCTGGATCAAGACACGACGCCCGGGAGGGGCGTTGCATGTGGCCCGGGACGGCCTGCGGCGGAGCGTTTGTCGCGATACCGGGGGGCAGATCGGATGGAGGACACGACAGCGTCCGTTGCGCACACCGCGCAGCAGACCACGAATGGCGCGGGCTGGGGACTCGGCTCGCTGGTCGTGGTCGCGCTGTGGATGGCGATGTACTACGCGGCGCGGATGCTCGAATACGCGCCTTTCGCCAGCCTTTGGTTTCCGCCGGCGGCGGTGAGTTTCGCGGCCTTCGCGGTCATGCGCTGGCGCGCTTGGCCGGCACTGGTCGTCGCGAACGTGCTCGGTGCACTGGCGACGTTCCTGCGCGAAGGCGGGCAGGTCGGCGGCAACGCGATCGTCTACGGCCTGCTGTTCGCCCTGGCGCACTGCGGCGCGTTCTGGCTCGCGGCCGAAGCGACCCTGCAATCGATTCCGCGCAACGACACGCCGTCGTTGGCGCGGACGGTCGCTGCCTTCCTCCTGAGCGGTCTGTCCGCCGCGCTGATCGCTGCGCTCGGCGGGGTGTGGATCGCCCGGATCGGTGGTCTGGTGGAGGCGGGAGACGCCTGGGCGCTGGTCCTGCCTTGGCTGATCGGCGATTACGCCGGGTTGCTGGCCGCCGGTCCGTTGCTGGCGCTGCTGCTGCGCGCGTTGGCGGAGCGTCTGCGCATTCCGGTCACGCACCGGCTCTACGCCTTCGACGAATTGCCGCGACCGCAGAGCAGCCGTGGTCCTCCGTTCGCGCTGAAAATCGTCCTCGTGCTGGGCGTGGCGGCGCTCTCGCTGCTGGCGATCGCGCAGGCGCCGGACAACGAGCCGCTGCTGTTCCTCGTGTTCATCGCGATCGTGATGCAACTGTGGATCGTGCATACCCAGGGCGCGATCGAGTCGCTGGTCTCGATCGCCCTGTTCAATCTGACCTTGGTCGCGCTGGTCTACATGCTCGGCCTCGGCAAGCACGCGCTGATCCTGCAGTTCGCGATGATCACGCTCGCCGCGGGCAGCTACTTCGGCCTTGCGGTGCCGATGCTCTACGCCGACAACGCCCAGTTGCGCCGGCTGCTGATCCACGATGCGCTGACCGGTGCCTACAACCGGCACTTCTTCGTCGAACTGTCGCAGCAGGCGATCCGGCAATCGCGTCTGCGCGGAAAACCGGTCTCGATGCTGATGCTGGATCTGGACAACCTCAAACGCATCAACGACCGCCACGGTCATGCCGCGGGCGATCAGGCGCTGTCGCATGTCGTGCGGATCTGCAGCGGTGTGCTGCGCGGCAGCGATCTCTTCGGGCGGTTGGGAGGCGACGAATTCTGCGCGCTGCTGCCGGGACGGGATCACGTTGCGGCCGCGGCCCTGGCGCAGCGCCTGGTCGATGCGGTCCGCAGCGCCGAATTCGAGTTCTCTAGTGCGATCCGGCCCAGTCTGAGTATCGGGATCGCCACCTTGCAGCACGACGGCGAGGATTACGACGGGCTGTGGCTGCGGGCGGACTCGGCGCTGTACGTGGCCAAACGCAGCGGTCGCGATCAGATCGCCCAGGAAGAGATCACCGAAGAAGCCGTCTGAAGCCCTCGCGGCACGCGGGAGAAGGTCCCGTGCGCCGCGAGGGCGTGGCTGCGTCGACTCAGAGCGCTTCGAAGATGCCGGCGGCGCCCATGCCGGTGCCGATGCACATCGTGACCATGCCGTACTTCTGCTGACGACGGCGCAGGCCGTGGACGATCGTGGCCGTACGCACGGCGCCGGTGGCGCCCAGCGGGTGTCCGAGCGCGATCGCGCCGCCCAGCGGATTGACCTTGGACGGATCGAGTTCGCAATCCCGGATCACCGCCAGCGCCTGCGCGGCGAAGGCTTCGTTGAGTTCGATCCAGTCGATCTGGTCCCGGGTCAGGCCGCCCTGCTTGAGCGCCTTCGGAATCGCGGCGATCGGGCCGATGCCCATCACCTCCGGGCGCACGCCGGCGACCGAATAGCTGACGAAGCGCGCGAGCGGGGTCAGGCCGTAATCCTTGATCGCCTGTTCCGACGCGAGCAGCACGGCCGCGGCGCCGTCGCTCATCTGCGACGCGTTGCCGGCGGTGACCGTGCCGCCGAACTGGCCGTTGCGGAACACCGGCTTGAGCTTGGCGAGGCCTTCGAGCGTGGTCTCGGGGCGCGGACATTCGTCCTGATCGGCCAGCAGTTTTTTCAGGCGCACGGTGTTGCCGGCGATGTCGGGCTGGTGCGACACGATCTCGAAGGGGCTGATTTCCTGGCGGAATTCGCCGGCGGCCATCGCCGCGACGGCCTTCTGGTGCGAGGCGAGGGCGAAGGCGTCCTGCTCCTCGCGCGAGACCTTCCATTCCTCGGCCACTTTCTCGGCGGTGATGCCCATGCCGTAGGCGATCGCGACGGTCTCGTTGTGCGCGAACACTTCCGGACTCATCGCGACCTTGTGGCCCATCATCGGCACCATCGACATCGTTTCGGTGCCGCCGGCCAGGACCAGGTCGGCGTTGCCGAGGCGAATTTGGTCGGCGGCCATCGCCACCGCCTGCAGGCCGGCGGCGCAGAAGCGGTTGATGGTCTGGCCGGCGATGACGTTCGGCAGCCCGGCCAGCAGCACGCCGATGCGGGCGACGTTCATGCCCTGTTCGGCCTCCGGCATCGCGCAGCCGATGATCGCGTCGTCGATGCGGGTCGGATCGATGCCCGGCGCCTGGGCGACGACTTCGCGCAGCACGTGCGCGAGCATTTCGTCCGGTCGGGTGTTGCGGAACATGCCGCGCGGCGCCTTGCCGACCGGGGTGCGGGTGGCGGCGACGATGTAGGCGTCCTGGATCTGCTTGCTCATGTGTGTTGTCCTCGATGGGTCTCCTTCGCCCGTAAGGGGGAAGGGCGGGAGGCGGACCGGCCGGCTCGGGTCGAACCCGGATGCCCGCGCGGAGCGCCTCCCTCTCGATCCCTCCCCGGCAGCGGGGAGGGCGGCGGTAGGCGTCAGTTGCGGAGGGGCTTGCCGGTTTCGAGCATGTGCACGATCCGCGCCTGGGTCTTCGGCATCTGCGCCAGCGCGACGAAGTTCTCGCGCTCCTGGCGCAGCAGCCAATCCTCGTCCACCAGCGCGCCACGGTCGATCGCACCGCCGCACAGGGCGGTCGCGATGCGGGTGGCGATCTCGTAGTCGTGCGGGGAGATGAAACGGCCTTCCAGCATGTTCGCCAGCATCATCTTGAAGGTGGCGATGCCGACGTCGCCGGCCACCGGGATGCGACGCGCCGGCAGCGGCGGACGATAGCCGGATTCGGCCAGCGCCAGCGCCTGCTGCTTGGCGATGTACAGCAACTCATGGGCGTGGAACACGACCACGTCGTCGCGGCGCAGCAGGCCGAGTTCCTTCGCCTCGATCGCCGACGCCGAGACCTTGCCCATCGCGACCGCCTCGAACAGCGGTTTGAGCTGGGCGAAGACATCGCCGCCCGGGCCGGCCGCCTGCGCGGCGCGCAGCGCGAATTCCTTGAGACCGCCACCGGCCGGAATCAGGCCGACGCCGGCTTCGACCAGACCGATGTAGCTTTCGAGATGGGCGACGGTGCGTGCCGTGTGCATCTGGAACTCGCAGCCACCACCGAGGGCGAGGCCGCGCACCGCGGCCACCACCGGCACCAGCGAATACTTGATGCGCTGGCTGGTGGCCTGGAAGTTGGCGACCATGGCCTCGAACGCCTTCACGTCGCCGGCCTTGAGCAGCCCGAGCGCGCCGGACAGATCGGCACCGGCCGAGAACGGCTCCTTCGGTTGCCAGATCACCATCGCACGGAAATCGCGCTCGGCGACCGCGACGGCTTCCTGCAGACCGTTGAGGACGTGATCGTTGGCAGTGTGCATCTTGGTCTTGAACGAAGCGATGGCCACGCCGTCGCCGTCATGCCACAGGCGCACGCCCTCGTTCTCGTACACGGTCTCGCCCGGGGCGAAGCGTTCGCCCAGCAGCGGATCGGGGAAGCGCTGGCGTGCGTAGACGGCCAGCGTGGAGCGGGGCAGATCGGCGCCGCGGGCCGGGCTGAAGCTGCCGGCGGCGCCGTGCACGCCGTTGCGGCCATCGAGCACCCATGCGGGCAGCGGGGCGTCGCTCATGGCGTGGCCGGCGGCGATGTCCTCGGCGATCCATTGCGCGACCTGCTGCCAACCGGCGGCCTGCCAGGTCTCGAACGGACCGAGGTTCCAGCCGTAGCCCCAGCGGATCGCGAGATCCACGTCGCGCGCGGTGTCGGCGATGTCGGCCAGATGGTAGGCGCTGTAGTGGAACAGGTCGCGGAACATCGCCCACAGGAATTTCGCCTGCGGATGTCCGCTGGCACGCAGTTTCGCGAACTTCTCGGCCGGGTTCCTGGTCTTCAGGATTTCGACCAGCTCCGGCGCGGCGCCGCGGTCGGAGGGGCGATAGTCCTGCTTCTCCAGATCGAGCACGACGATGTCCTTGCCGACCTTGCGGAAGATGCCCGCACCGGTCTTCTGGCCCAGCGCACCCTTCGCGATCAGCGCGCCCAGCCAGGCCGGCGCGTTGAAATACTTGTGCCACGGGTCGTCCGGCAGGGTGTCGGCCATCGTCTTGATGACGTGGGCCATGGTGTCGAGACCGACCACGTCCGAGGTGCGGTAGGTCGCGGATTTCGGCCGGCCGACCAGCGGACCGGTCAGACCGTCGACCTCGTCGAAGCCCAGTCCGAAGGCGTGGGTGTGGTGGATCGTGGCCAGGATCGAGAACACGCCGATCCGGTTGCCGATGAAGTTCGGGGTGTCCTTGGCGTAGACCACGCCCTTGCCGAGGGTCGTGGTGAGGAAGGTTTCGAGCCCTTCCAGCACCCCGGCGTCGGTGCTGCGGGCCGGGATGAGCTCCGCCAGATGCATGTAGCGCGGGGGGTTGAAGAAATGTACGCCGCAGAAACGATG
>JAYRTK010000133.1:0-8926 GCA_041919595.1 Lysobacteraceae bacterium | reverse complement strand
TCGCAGATCTTCAGCAACTCCGGCGGCTACATGGGCGTGAGCTTCGCCATTCCGATGGATGTGGCGATGAACGTGGCGCAGCAGATCCGCACCACCGGCAAGGTCAGCCGCGGCCAGATCGGCGTGGCTGTGCAGGAGTTGGACTTGGAAAAAGCCAAAGAGCTCGGCCTAAACGATGCGCGGGGCGCGCTCGTGAATGATGTGCGTCTCGGAAGCCCTGCGGAGAAGGCCGGAATTCAGCCAGGTGATGTGATTCGTGCGGTCGACGGCCTGCCGATCGACGATTCCAGCGATCTGCCGCCGGTCATCGGCGCGATGACGCCAGGTTCCATCGCGAAATTGACGATCCTTCGTGGTGGTAGGACGATTGAGCTTAACGTGACCCTCTCGCGGCTGGATGAAGGGTTGGTTGCTGCCACTCTTCAGCACACTCCGGATCGTGATCGACCAGGCGTTGGCAAGGGTAATTCATTGGGCTTGATCGGTCAGGATCTTGCTGCGGATGAGCGGCGTGAACTGGGGCTACGTTCCGGTGAAGGAGTCGCCATCGCTCGTGTCGAAGGGCGCGCCGCACGCGATTCGGGGATTCGTCAAGGCGACATCATCTTGCGAGTGGGGACTACGCCGGTTGGGAGTGCGGCTGACTTGGATCGTGAACTGCGTGTGGTCGGTGAAGGCCGCTCAGTGATGTTGTTGGTTCGTCGAGGTAGCACCAATCAGTTCCTTGTAGTACCCAAGGGGTAAGAATGGCTGACTTCAGCCCATGAGCTTTGCTCATGTGGCTAGACCCCGGGCCGACAAATTATGTCGGCCCGGGAGCACTAAATGCTGCTTTCTGCAGAACGGACCACGGGCAAGCTTAACTAAAGGCATTATTGAGTACCCTTAAGTCAGCACTCCAGATGTGCATACAAGTGTTCCGTCATCAAACGTGATGCAACACCAGTAGTTGCCGGGCGTTTCGGCAGGAACACATTCGAATTTGATTGAAGTGTCTGGTTTTGACTTGGCTGTCGTCGCCCCCGCTGCAGTGGCGTTTGGAGCAGCGACTGTGCCAATGGAAAGAACAGTAGCGAGAATCACCCCTTGCAGAACATTGCGCATATTCATCCGTAAATATCTCCTTTGTCGAATTAGTGGGCTAATCGCACTCCCACGCTTGCAACGTAACGAGTATTCGGAAAATGACAAGATGTGGCGTCCAATTGGCAGCAAAAGGTTAAAAAATCGATAAGAGCTCGCTGACCATAGGCCTTGCCGAGACTCTGATTGGTCCGCCGAGGTGGCGCGCTGAGGCGGTTCCGCCGCCTCAGTTCGGTCTTGGAGGCGTAAGGCTGTGCGATAATCTTGGGTTTGACCCTACAAGGCCACGACGGCCCCGCGCCGCCGCTTCTTATGTCCGATTCCATGCGGAACATCCGCAACTTCTCGATCATCGCCCACGTCGATCACGGCAAATCCACCCTGGCCGACCGGATCATCCAACTCTGCGGCGGCCTCGAAGCGCGGGAGATGGAAGCGCAGGTGCTCGATTCCAATCCGATCGAGCGTGAGCGCGGCATCACCATCAAGGCCCAGTCCGTGTCGTTGCCGTACAAGGCGAAGGACGGGCAGATCTACCAGCTCAACTTCATCGACACCCCCGGCCACGTCGACTTCAGCTACGAGGTCAGCCGTTCGCTGGCCGCCTGCGAGGGCGCGCTGCTGGTGGTCGATGCCGCCCAGGGCGTCGAGGCGCAGTCGGTCGCCAACTGCTACACCGCGGTGGAACAGGGGCTGGAGGTGGTGCCGATCCTCAACAAGATCGACCTGCCCACCGCCGACATCGAACGCGCCAAGAGCGAGATCGAGGCGGTGATCGGCATCGATGCCACCGATGCGGTCGCGATCAGCGCCAAGACCGGCCTGAACGTCGGCGACGTGCTCGAAGCCATCGTCCACCGCATTCCGCCGCCGAAGCCGCGCGACACCGACAAGCTGCAGGCGCTGATCATCGACTCGTGGTTCGACAACTACCTCGGCGTGGTCTCGCTGGTGCGGGTGATGCAGGGCGAGATCAAACCCGGCGAGAAGGTGCTGGTGATGTCGACCGGCCGCGCCCATCTGGTCGACAGCGTCGGCGTGTTCACGCCCAAGCGCAAGGTGCTGCAGAAGCTCGGCGCCGGCGAGGTGGGCTGGGTCACGGCCAGCATCAAGGACGTGCATGGCGCCCCGGTCGGCGACACTTTGACCCGCGCCCAGGATCCGGCGCCGCACCCGTTGCCGGGCTTCCAGGAAATGCAGCCGCGCGTGTTCGCCGGTCTGTTCCCGGTCGACGCCGAGGACTATCCGGACCTGCGCGAAGCGCTGGAGAAACTGCAGCTCAACGACGCCGCGCTGCGTTTCGAGCCGGAAAGCTCCGAGGCGATGGGCTTCGGCTTCCGTTGCGGCTTCCTCGGCATGCTGCACATGGAGATCGTGCAGGAGCGACTGGAACGCGAATACGACCTCAATCTCATCACCACCGCGCCCACCGTGGTCTACGAGGTGTTGAAGACCGACGGCACGGTGATGCCGCTGGACAATCCCGCGAAGCTGCCGCCGACCAATCACATCGAGGAAATCCGCGAGCCGATCATCCGCGCCAACATCCTCACGCCGCCGGACTACGTGGGCAACTGCATCACCCTCTGCGAGGAGAAGCGCGGCTCGCAGATCGGCATCACCTACATGGGCAGCCAGGTGCAGATCGCCTACGAACTGCCGATGGCCGAGGTCGTGCTGGATTTCTTCGACAAACTGAAGTCGGTCTCGCGTGGCTACGCCTCGCTGGATTACCACTTCCTGCGCTTCGACGCCGGCCCGTTCGTGCGCGTGGACACGCTGATCAACGGCGATCGCGTCGATGCGCTGTCGATCATCGTCCACCGCAGCCACGCCGATCGCCGTGGCCGCGAGTTGTGCGAGAAGATGAAGGATCTGATCCCTCGGCAGATGTTCGACGTGGCGATCCAGGCGGCGATCGGTTCGCAGATCATCTCGCGCAGCACGGTCAAGGCGCTGCGCAAGAACGTGCTGGCCAAGTGCTATGGCGGCGACATCAGCCGCAAGAAGAAGCTGCTGGAGAAGCAGAAGGAAGGCAAGAAGCGGATGAAGCAGGTCGGGCGGGTGGAGATCCCGCAGGAGGCCTTCCTCGCCGTGCTGCAGGTGGACGGCAAATGATGTCGGGGCGCTGACGCCGCCGTTGCGATGCGCGTCTTCCGCAGGGGAGCGCGGTCCGAAGACACCGCGCCGGAACCGATCCGGATGCGGCCGAGGGGTGGACACGGCGCCGACGGTTGAACGTCCGCGGCTTTCCAGTACCCTCACCCCCAACCCCTCTCCCTGTCGGAGCGGGGCTTTTCATACGGAGACTGTATGGTCTGGTTCGAAATCATCCTCGTCGTGCTGACCCTGCTGACCGGCACCATCTGGCTGCTGGACAAGCTGTTCCTGGCCAAGCGCCGGGCCAAGGCGGACGGCCTGCTCGACGAGGCGGCGGAGCCGGTGGTCGTCGACTATGCGCGCGCCTTCTTCCCGGTGCTGGCGCTGGTGCTGATGTTGCGCAGTTTCGTGGCCGAACCGTTCCGGATCCCCTCCAGTTCGATGATGCCGACCCTGCTGATCGGCGATTTCATCCTCGTCAACAAGTTCGCCTACGGCCTGCGCCTGCCGATCACCAACCGCAAGATCATCGATTTCGGCCAGCCCGAGCGTGGCGACGTGGTGGTGTTCCGCTATCCGGGCAAGGGTCCGGACGATCCGAACACCGGTGCCGACTACATCAAGCGCGTCATCGGTCTGCCCGGCGACACCATCGAGTACGCCGGCAGTGCGCTGAAGATCAACGGCCGCCCCCTGGTGTACGTGCCGGGCGGCGAATTCTCCGGCACCGGTCGCAATGCCGAAATGAACGGCGCGGCGCGGTTGACCGAGAAATTCCCCGGTCACGAACACGAGGTTCTCGAACTGCCGGACCAGTACGCCGACCCGCGCGGCGAGGGCACCTGGGTGGTGCCGCCCGGACACTATCTTGTGATGGGCGACAACCGCGACCGCAGCGATGATGGTAGATTCTGGGGGTACCTGTCGGAGGATCGGCTCCGCGGCAAGGCGTTCCTGGTGTGGCTCAACTGCAGCGGCTGGTTCTGCGCCGACAGCTTCGAGAGCTCCCGCATCGGCAACGGCATCCCGTAAGGCCGACGACAGGCATTGCACGGATCGCACACGCGCTCCACATCGTTCAACGTTCCGGGGGAGAATTCGGATATGCGACGCAACCAGAGCGGCATGACCCTGATCAGCTTCGTCGTCGTGGCGGCCGTGGTCGGCTTTTTCCTGTTCATCGGCATGAAGCTGTTCCCGATGTACCAGGAATTCTTCGCGGTCAAATCGGCCATGAAGGGGCTGGCCAACGAGGCCGGCATCGCCAACGAACAGCCGGCGCAGATCAAGGAGAAGTTCTTCAAGCGTCTGTACATCAGCTACTCGAACAACGTGAGGCCCGAGCACGTCAAGGTCGAGAACAAGGGCAATGGCCAGGTGATGTACGTGAACTACGAGGTCCGGGTGCCGCTGGTGTACAACATCGACGCGATCGGCAAATTCAGCGCCGAACAGCCGTTGACCGGCACGGCCGCGTACTGAGGCCATCGTCGCGCCGGGTGACCACGATGTCCCCGGCGCACGCCGCGGAGGTGCCTGCCGGCGATGGGCCTGCTTCGATCGGCCTGCTTTCGATCGGCCCGCTTTCGATCGACGTGCCGTCGATCGGTCCGCCTCCATGAATCCGATGTGCGATGTGCATGGTTCTCGATGAGTCTCTGCCGCGATGAGTCCGTTTTCCGGTGAGCGCGCCCTTCGTGGGCACGCCTGCGGCGGTCACGTCTTCCGCGACCCGTCCCTGCTCGAACGCGCGCTGACCCACCGCAGCGCCGGCGCCGCGCACAACGAGCGTCTAGAATTCCTGGGCGACGCCCTGGTCGGCGCGATCGTCGCCGATGCGCTGTACGCTCGCTGGCCGAAGGCGGCCGAGGGTGAATTGACCCGTGCGCGCGCCGAACTGGTGCGCGAATCCTCGCTCGCCGCCCTCGCGCGCCGGCTCGAACTGGGCAGCCGCATCCTGCTCGGTCCGGGTGAAATGAAATCCGGCGGCCATCGCCGCGACTCGATCCTCGCCGACGCCTTCGAGGCCGTGGTCGGCGCGATCTACCTCGATGCGGGCTTCGAGGCCTGCCGGGCGGCGGTGCTGCCATGGTTCGCCGAGGCGATCGACGCGCTGCCGCCGCCGCACAAGCTCGGCAAGGACGCCAAGACCCGCCTGCAGGAATGGGTGCAGGCGCGCCAATTGCCGCTGCCCGTGTACACGCTGTTGTCGGAATCCGGCGAGGATCACGCCAAGCTGTTCCGTGCTGAATGCGCGCTCGGCGATCCGCCGCTGCGTCGTGAAGGCGAGGCCGGATCGCGCCGCGCCGCCGAACAACTCGCCGCCGAAGCGGTGTTGACCGCCCTCGACGCCTGAACGACCCGCGCGCCCGCGTCCGGGCTCAGAGCGGACGAACGCACCGGGCGGGCGCCCATCGCCTGTCCGGGGCCCGCATCGCCCGTCCGGGCCCCGGCCCGCGTGGCTTAGCTACAATGCCGGCATGAGCGCACCCCCCCATCATGCCGGCCATGTCGCCGTCCTCGGCCGGCCGAACGTCGGCAAGTCCACCCTGATCAACGCCCTCGTCGGCGCCAAGGTCAGCATCGTCTCGCCCCGGCCGCAGACCACCCGTCACCGCCTGCTTGGCATCGCCACCTTCCCGGAAGGCCAGCTCGTGCTGGTCGATACCCCGGGCATCCATGCCGACAAGGGCAAGGCCACCGCCTCGGCCATGCACCGGATGATGAATCGCGCGGCGCGCGGCGCGCTCGAAGGCGTGGATGTCGCGTTGCTGGTGGTGCGCGCGGGGCAGTGGAGCGAGGAGGACACCCTGGCCTACGAGGCGCTGAAGGGCGCCGGCGTTCCCGCGGTGCTGGTGGTGAACCAGGTCGACCGCTT
The DNA here is from genome assembly GCA_041919595.1 of Lysobacteraceae bacterium. GTDB lineage: Bacteria > Pseudomonadota > Gammaproteobacteria > Xanthomonadales > Xanthomonadaceae > Lysobacter_I. The sequence continues at coordinate 2,865 of JAYRTK010000133.1, read as the reverse complement.
TCCCGACAAGACCGTGCTGCTGCCGTTTCTGAAGGACGCCAGCGAGGGCCGCGATTTCGCCGCCGTGGTGCCGCTGTCGGCGCTCAAGCGCAGCGGTCTGCAGCCGCTGGTGAAGACCGTGCTCGGTCTGCTGCCGGAACAGCCGGCGCTGTACGCCGAGGACGAGATCACCGACAAGAGCCAGCGTTTTCTTGCCGGCGAGCTGGTCCGCGAACAGTTGATGCGCCAGCTCGGCGCCGAACTGCCGTACGCGACCACGGTCGAGATCGAGCGCTTCGAGGAAGAGATGGCCAAGCGCAAGGGCGCGCCGCCGGAGCCGATGTACCGCATCGGCGCGGTCATCTGGGTCGAGCGCGACAGTCAGAAAGCGATCGTCATCGGCAAGGCCGGTGCCCGCCTGCGCGAGATCGGCACCAAAGCACGGCAGCAGATGGAACGCATGTTCGGTTGCAAGGTCTTCCTCGAAACCTGGGTGCGCGTCCGCGAAGGCTGGTCGGACGACGAGGCGGCGCTGAAGGCGTTCGGGTATTCGGAATAGAACGGCCGCCCCGGGTCGTCCGTCCGTGGGCAAATCCATCGGGAGTGACGCATGACGCGCTACCAGCGATCGATGCAGATCTGGTCCCTCCTGATCTGCGCGGCAAACGACAGAAAAACCCCCACGTACGGCGACATCGCCGAAATTCTGGGGATGAAAGGCGCGGGCGTCATGGCCCAGTTTCTCGGGCCGATCATGTGGTTGTGCGCGAACAACCAATGGCCGCCGCTGACCGTGCTGGTCGTCAATCAGGAAACGGGTCTTCCCGGTGACGGGCTCACCACCATCGAGAATGTCAACAGGGATCGCGAAGCGGTGTTCAATTTCGACTGGTTCGGCGTGGTGCCGCCTTCGCTGCACGACTTCGATTCGGCGGATCGGAACAAGGCATAGGACGTAGCGATTTGCGCTACACCGCCGAACCCGCCTTCGTTCTCCACGCCCGCGCCTGGCGCGAGACCAGCCTGCTGGTCGAGGTGCTGAGTCGCGAACACGGCCGCGTGGGCATTGTCGCGCGCGGCGTGCAGGGGCCGAAGAAACATCTGCTGCGCGCGGCGCTGCAGCCGTTGCAGCACATCCGCTTCGACGCCGTGCAGCGTGGCGAACTGGCGCAGCTGAACGCGGCGGAAGCCATCGATGAGGCGCCGCGTCTGCAGGGCGAGGCGACGCTGGCCGGCTTCTATCTCAACGAACTGATGTTGCGGTTGGCACCGCGACTCGATGGCGTCGGTGCGCTCTACGCGATCTACGGAGAAACCCGCGCGCGCCTGGGATTGAGCGATCTGCCGCTGGCGTGGACGCTGCGCCGTTTCGAGCGCGACCTGCTGGAAGCGCTGGGCGTGGGCTTCGCCTGGGATTGCGATGGCGACGGTGCGGCGATCGATCCCGCCGCGCGCTATCGTTTCGACGCCGAGCATGGCCCGCGTCGGGTGCTGGGCGAAGCGCAGCGCGCCGAACGCGGCGACACCGCGACCGGACGCGCGCTGCTCGACCTCGCCGCCGATCGCGAGCCTTGCGCCGAAGACATGCCCGGTCTGCGTCGGGCGATGCGCGCCCTGCTGTTGCATCACCTCGGCGGTCGCGCGCTGAAATCGTGGGAACTGATCGCCGCGTTGCCGCGCGCCGGCAGTTAGCACGCGTCCCGGCGTGCGCATCCCCCTGTCGTCGCGTCGGCAGGGTCCCGGCTCAGGCCGACGACAGCGTGTCCTGGACCGCACCCTCGAACTGCACCCGCGCCGCCGTCGACATCGGCCCATCGCGCAGCGCATCGACCGCCTCGCGCAGTCGTGCCGCGCCGACGAAACCGCAGGCGGCCGTGAGCCTGTGCAGCTCCGCGCGCAGGGCGTCCGCGTCGTTCCCGGCGCACGCGGCGGCGATCTGCGCGGCGGTCTGCGGCAGTTCGTGCAGAAACAGCGTGCGCATCGCTTCGACATGCGCGTGCTGGCCATTGAGCGCGCGCAGCGCGGCCGCATCGTCCCACACCGGGGATTTGCCGCATCGGGGCGCGTCGATGATGGCGGTCGCGGTCGCGTCCGGCGATGGGGATGGCGACGGGTCCGGGCTCAGCACCCGTCGGATCGTCCCCTGCAGTTGCGCGATCGTCAGCGGTTTGAGCAGCACTTCCGCAAAACCCGCGTCGATCAGGGCGTCGAGCGCCTCGCGCCGCGCTTCCGCGGTATGCGCCAGCGCCGGTGTATGCAGGCCTTGCGCCCGCCACTCGGCGAGCAGCGCAGCGCCGGGACCGTCGGGCAGGTTCGCGTCGAACAGCCACAGCGCCTGACCGCCGCCGAGGGCCCGGGCCTCGGCGAGACTGGCCGCGTGTTCGACCCGCGCCGGCAGGGCCGCGATCGCTTCGGTCAGGAAGGCCGCGCTGACCGGGTCGTCCTCCAGCAGCAGGATGCGGGGCAGGGCATCGGATGCGTTCATCGCGGGTCGTTTACTCTGACGGCCATGTCGCCGCGCATCTTACGCATTCTGCTGTTGTCGCTGCTCGCCGCCACGTTGTGGCCGCAGATCGCGATGGCGCAGGCCGCAAAGGCAGGCTCCGCAAAGGCAGGCTCCGCAACGGCGCGCTCCGCGACGGTGAAGATCGCGCGGATCGCCACCGCGGTGGCCACGCTGGAACGGGTGGAGGTGCGTCTGGACTGGTCGGCGCAGGCCGAGCACGGTCGTCTGCGCCTGCGCGCGGGACGGATCGAAGCACCGGAGCTGGGCTACGTCCATCGCGATGTGGTGTGGCAGTGCCCGCTGCAGCGCGATGGCGCCGGCGGCTGGCGCTGCGAAGGCGATGTGCGCGCCGAGGGCGCGGGCCCGTTGCGGTTGGGCGT
>JAYRTK010000132.1:0-8975 GCA_041919595.1 Lysobacteraceae bacterium | reverse complement strand
AGATCCTTGCGCAGCATCGGATACAGCAGCAGCGAGGCCGCCAGCGCCGCCGGCAACTCGAAGCCGACGAAGGACGCGGGGATCGGCAGATCGCGCAGCGCGGCCATGCCGCCGACCACGATCAGCAGATTGAACACGCTGGACCCGATGACATGACCGACGACCATGTCGCCCTGTCCCCGCCGCGCCGCCGCCACCGCGGCCACCGCTTCGGGCAGCGCGGTGGCGATCGCGACCACGATCAGACCGGTGAGCAGCGGATTCATGTGCCAGCCTGCACCGACGATCGGCGCGTAGCGCACCAGCCACAGCGCACCGAAATACAGCAGCGCACCGCCGACCGCGAAGCGCAGCAGATTGAGGCCGAGCCCGTCGCCGGTGCGCAGGAAGCCGGTGATCTCGTCGCGCAGTTCGGGCACCTCGCGACGGCTCAGCATCACCGCCACCACCAGCACCACGACGAACGCGACGACGAAGACCAGACCCTCGATGCGCGTGAGCACGCCGTCGAAGCCGAACGCGATCAGCGCGATCGTGGCCGCGATCAGACAGACCAGCAGCGGCGCGAGCGCACGCCAGCGCACCATGAGCGGCGCGGCGATCGCGGCGAGGCCGAGGGTCAGTCCGAAATTGACGATGTTGCTGCCGACGGCGTTGCCGAGCGCGAGCCGCTGGCTGCCGACCGCGAACGCATGGGCGTTGACCGCGAGTTCCGGAATCGAGGTGCCGAACGCGACCAGCAGCAGGCCGGCCACGAACGGCGGGACGCCGAAACGCAGCGACATCCCGGACGCGCCCTTCAGCACGGAATCGCCGCCGAGCGCGAGCATCGCCAACGCCAGCGCGCACCAACCGAGCGCTTCGATCATCGCACCGTCTCCCTCGTGTGGTCCGCCCGATTCTATGTCAGGCGGACCGCGCGGGACAGGCCACCGCGCAACCGGGCGTCAGCGCCCGGGAAAATGCTTGCGCAGTCCGGCCCAGCACTGCTGGTAGTCGCGCTGGCGATGACCGGCGTGCAGCGCCTGCCGGGTCGGCCGGATCGTGGCGCGGGTCTCGAACATGAAGGCCATGGTGTCGCGGATGTAATCGGGCTTCGATGTGTCCGCGTTCGAAGCCTTCTCGAAGGTCGCCGCGTCGGGGCCGTGGCCGGTCATGCAGTTGTGGATCGAACAGCCGCCGGGCGCGAACCCTTCGGCCTTGGCGTCGTAGGCGCCGTGGATCAGGCCCATGAACTCGCTGGCGATGTTGCGGTGGAACCACGGCGGACGGAACGTGTCCTCCATCGCCAGGATCCGCGGCGGGAAGATCACGAAATCGAGATTGCCCACCCCGGGCGAATCGGTGGGCGAGGTCATCACCAGGAAGATGCTCGGATCGGGGTGATCGTGGCTGATCGAACCGATGGTGTTGAAGCGGCGCAGATCGTACTTGTACGGCGCATGGCTGCCGTGCCAGCCGACCACGTCCAGCGGCGAGTGGCCGATGCTGGCGTGCCACAACTGCCCCTGGAACTTGGCGATCAGATCGAAATCGCCTTCGATATCCTCGTACGCGGCGTTCGGGGTCAGGAAATCGCGCGGATTGGCCAGACCGTTGCTGCCGATCGGACCGAGATCCGGAATCCGCAGGAACGCACCGAAGTTCTCGCACACGTAGCCGCGCGCGCGCCCGTCGGGCAACGCGACCCGGAAGCGGATGCCGCGCGGGATCACCGCGATCTCCTGCGGCTCGATCTCGATCACGCCCAGTTCGGTATCGATCTTCAGGCGTCCGTACTGCGGCACGATCAGCATCTCGGCGTCGGCGTTGCAGAAGAAGCGCCCCTGCATGTCGCGGTTGGCGGCGTACAGGTGGATGCCGACGCCGGACATCGCCTCGGGCGAACCGTTGCCGGCCATCGTGAACAGGCCGTCGACGAAATCCACCTGGGCCGCGCTCTCGTCGTTGCCGGGCAGCGGCAGCGGACTCCAGCGCAGTTGATCCGGCGACACCGGCCCGCCGAAATCGTTGTGGAACTGCGGCTGGACGTAGCCCGCGAAACTGCCGTGGATCGCCGCCGGACGGATGCGATACAGCCAGCTGCGGCGGTTCTGGTGCCGCGGCGCGGTGAACGCGGTGCCGTTGATCTGCTCGGCATAGAGGCCGTGCGCCACCCGCTGCGGCGAATTGCGGCCTTCCGGCAGCGTGCCGGGCAGCGCCTCGCTGGCGAATTCGTTGCCGAAACCGGATTGATAGCCGTTGGATTTCATTGCACGACCCTGTGTAGGGTGGGCCTCAGCCCACCGTTTCGATCATGGAGGTGGCAGCGTTGCGCACCGCAACGGCGGGCCGAAACCCGCCCTACAACACTCCGCGACGCATCTGATCGCGCTCGATGCTCTCGAACAGCGCCTTGAAATTGCCTTCGCCGAAACCTTCGTTGCCCTTGCGCTGGATGATCTCGAAGAAGATCGGGCCGATCGCGTTCTGGGTGAAGATCTGCAGCAGCTTGCGCTGCGAATCGCCCGGATCGGCGTCGATCAGGATCTTGTTGCGGGTGAGCCGCGGCAGATCCTCGCCGTGACCCGGCACGCGCTGATCGACCACGTCGAAATAGGTGTCCGGCGTATCGAGGAATTCGATCCCGTTCGCACGCATCGCCTCGACCGTGACGTAGATGTCGTCGGTGAAGCAGGCGATGTGCTGGATGCCTTCGCCGTTGTACTGCTGCAGATATTCGTTGATCTGCGATTTCGGATCGGAGGATTCGTTGAGCGGGATGCGGACGATGCCGTCCGGCGCGGTCATCGCCTTCGACAGCAGGCCGGTCTTCGCGCCCTTGATGTCGAAGTAGCGGATCTCGCGGAAGTTGAACAGCCGCTCGTAGTAATCCGCCCACTTCTCCATGTTGCCGAAATAGAGGTTGTGGGTGAGATGATCGATGAAGGTCAGACCCAGCCCCTTCGGCATCATCTCCGCGCCCGGCAGCCATTCGTAATCGGGGTCGTGGATGGTGCCCTGGTCGTCGTAGCGGTCGACGATGTACAGCATGCAGCCGCCGATGCCCTCGATCACCGGCGCGGCCACCGCCTTGGTCAGTTCGCGCAGGCCGATCTGGGTCGCGCCGTTCTTCAGCGCCTGCACCCGCACCCATTCGGCGAGCTTGTTGACGCGGATCGCGAAACCGCAGGCGCTGGGACCATGCTTGGCGGCGAAATCGGCGGCGAAGGAATCCGGATCCTCGTTGATCAGGAAGGTGCAGTCGCCCTGGCGGTAGGTGCTGATCGCGCGGGTCTTGTGGCGCGCGACCTTCACGAACCCCAGTCTGCGGAAGTAATCGTGCAGATGTTCGGCCTGGCCGGCGGGCGCGGCGAATTCGACGAACTCGAAACCGTCGATTCCCATCGGGTTCTCGAAGGTGGTGACCTGCATGCCGGAACTGGGCTGGGCGTTCATGGGCTGGCTTCCTGATGCGTGCGCGGAGCGCGGCGGGGCGTCGTGATCGCGGCCGCTCGCGCCGATGCTTGCGGCAGGCCGTGGCCCGGGAATATAGTTTCAGCTGAAACTATTTGCAAGGCACGCCATGACCGCCGCCGCAGACCCCGCCGTCGCCTCGCCCGCCGCGCATGCGCTGCTCGATCTGGAACATTTCCTGCCTTACCGGCTGAGCGTGCTGACGAACCGCATCAGCCAGACCATCGCCGCCACCTACGCCGAACGCTTCGCGATCGGCATCACCGAATGGCGGGTGATCGCGGTGCTGGGACGGCACCCGGGCCTGTCGGCGAACGGCGTGGCCGAACGCACGGCCATGGACAAGGTCGCGGTCAGTCGCGCGCTGGCGCGGCTGATGGCGCGCGATCTGGTGCAGCGCGACACCCATGACGGCGACCGCCGCCGTTCGGTGCTCGAACTGAGCGCGGCGGGTTATCGCATCTACGACGAAGTCGTTCCGCTGGCGCTGGCGCGCGAACGCCAGTTGCTGGCGCACCTGGACCCCGGAGAGCGGCGCCAGTTGGATGCGCTGCTCGACAAGCTCGGCCGCGGACTGCAGGATCTCGCGCGCGGGGATTGAAGCGTCGCGCCGCGCGGGACGGCCCCAGGCGGTGCGATGCGTCGATTCGAGCCGCACGCGGCGTTCCGAAGCGAACCGGATGACGGCCGGGTGGCGTGAGGCCGGGCCCGACGCGGGATTCAGCCGACGCGCCTGCCGGGTCCCGCGTGCAGGTGCAACCAGACGCCCAGCACCGCGAACCACGGAATGCTCGCTGCCGTGTTGAGGCGCTGGTACAGACCGACGTTGGCGCGCGTGACCAGCGATCCAACGCCGAACATGATCGCCAGCATCACGATCGACGCGACGAAGACGACGGCGAGGAAGCGGCGGAGGTTGCGGCTGCCCGCCACCGGCCGCAGCGCCAGCAGCACGCACAGCGGGATCAGCGGCGCGACGAGACCGAGGCCGAAAGCGCCATGTCGTTCGTCGGGCATCGGGAACGACCCGCCCATGATCATCGAGACGCCCCACACACCCAGTGCGATGGCGGCGAGCAGCGACCAGCGTCGCTTCGCGCCGCGCGCACGAAAATCTTCCGGAAGCAGCCACGCGGCCATGATCGCGATCACGCCCATCAGGATGATGCTGCCGTTGAACAGCCAGGGAAAGGGGGCGCCGGCCGCGCCGAGTTCGCTGGCGTAATTCGTCATGTGGCTGTAGCCGGGATACGTCGCCGCCCCGACGATCAGGCCGAAATAGTAGAGCGCCGGTATGCCGACGAGCGTCAGCGGGAATCGTTTTGACATGACACTCTCCCGAGAGTCGCGAAATCCATGATGCACACCTCGCAACGTACCGTCAGCGCAGCCATCCGCGACGACGCGCGCGGTGCGCGAACCAGACCAGGAACAGCGCGCCCGCCAGCACCATCGCCGGCATGATCAGGACGCCGGGGCCGTAGACGGCGACGCTGTCGGCGATCAGGAAGGCATGGGTCATCTGCACCACCACGCCGATCAGCGACAGCACCAGGACCGGCGGCGCGCGACGGCTGCGCAACAGCAGCAACAGACAACCCACGACACCGCCGAACACGGCGATCGCGAACGCGGCGGTGGCCCAGGCCGGGCGCGCCAGGCGCAGCCCGCGCTCCGCCTCGGGCATCGCCTGCAGGGCCTCGGTGGTGAGCGTGGCGTCCTGGATGTACGCCACCACGCCGATCGCGTTCCACAGCAACAGCAGCGTGCCGGCGATCCAGAACCCCGGCGGCGGCTTGGTCGACACGGTCATCGCCTTCCCCTTCCGTCACAACGAATGCGTACCTCTGAAACGAAAACGCATGCCACGCACGGGCATCGCGAACGAAAAAGGGCCCGCGTCGCCGCGGGCCCTCCGATGCATCCGACACCGCGCGGCGGCGGCATCTCCGGCTGCGTGCTTATTTGACGCCGTGCATCAGCTTCTGGATCAGCGGCGCGATCAGGAACAGCAGCACGCCGAAACCGATCAGCGACCAGAAGCCGAAGGTGTAGCCCGACAGCGCCGAAGCGGTGGTCATGCCGCCCTCGCCGCTGACGTGTCCGGCGAAGATGCCCGAGAGATTGTTGCCGATGCCGGTCGACAGGAACCAGCCGCCCATGCCGAAACCGACCAGACGCACCGGGGCGAGCTTGGTCACCATCGACAGACCGATCGGCGACAGGCACAACTCGCCGATCGACTGGATCCAGTAGACCGCGAACAGGGTCCAGAACGGAATCATCGAGGTCGACGGATCGACCAGCTTCGACAGCGCGAACATCAGCAGCAGGAACGCGAGACCGTTGAAGATGAGGCCGAGGCCGAACTTGCGCGGGATCGACGGGTTCTTGCTGCCGAGCTTGACCCAGATCCAGGCGATGACCGGCGCCAGGCAGATGATCGCCACCGAATTGACGCTCTGGAACCAGGCGGTCGGGAAGGTCCAGCCGCCGAGATCGCGGTTGACGATGTTGTCGGCGAGGAAGGTGAACGAGCTGCCCGCCTGCTCGAAGAACATCCAGAACAGGATGTTGAAGGCGAAGATGATCAGCATCGCGATCACCTTGTCGCGCGCCTCGGCGCCATTGCGGATGCCTTCGATCAGCAGCATCACCGCGAGCAGCACGAACATCACGGTCAGGATGACCTGCAGCTTCTCCGCGCCGAGCGCGAGCAGGAAGTAGACGAGCGGCACCACGCAGGCCGCGCCGATCGCGACGATGCCGACCCGGGCGAGGCTTTCGCCGCCGACCGGCGGCGCACCGATGCCCTTGAGCTGGCCGCGGCCCAGCCAGAACCAGACGGTGCTGATGAGCATGCCGATGGCGGCGGAGATGAACACGACCTTGTAGGCCGGCATCGCTTCGGTGCCGAACACTTTTTCGGCGAGGATCTGGGTCAGGATCGGCGCCACGAACGCGCCGGCGTTGATGCCCATGTAGAAGATGGTGAAGCCGGAATCGCGGCGCTCGTCGCCCTGCGCGTAGATCTTGCCGACGACCGTGGAAATGATCGGCTTGAACAGGCCGTTGCCGACGACGATCGTCGCCAGGCCGAACTTGAAGGCGTTCTCGTCCGGGATGCTGACCAGGAACAGGCCGAGGGCCATGAACACGGCACCGATCAGGATCGAACGCTGATAGCCGATGTAGCGATCGGCCACGTAGCCGCCGAAGATCGCGCCGGCGTAGACCAGGGCGAGATAGGAACCATAGATCAGGCCGGCGGGCGCCTGGCCGGACGCGTCGCCTCCATGGAACTGGGCGACGATGTACAGCACCAGCGCCCAGCGGATCCCGTAGAACGCGAAGCGTTCCCAGAACTCGGCCATGAACAGCATCCACAGCGGTTTGGGATGCCCCAGCACCTGGGAAAATTCGGGTAGGGCCGCGGACGGGCCGGGAGTCGTCGTCGCTCCGCTCATGCGGGTTCTCTCTGCTGGCGTGGAATTACGGAATGCTCGAACCGACAGACATCGGCGGGCCGGCGGAGGATGACCGACCGCGCCGGGTGCGTCAAACCGCCACCGTATTGCTGCGGCGCAACATCGCCTGTCCGTTCGAATCGGGTCCGGCGAGCATGCGTCGACGCATCGCGGCATGACGCGCCGCCCGTCGGACGGGCCGATCCGGCATGAGCGCGATCAGCGCGACGACAGATAGCGCGCGTCGTCGAAGGTCGCGCACCACGCCGGGCGATACACCACGATCAGGGCCATCGCGGCGCCGCAGAAGAAGCCTTCGCCGAACATCATCGGGGGCGTGGCGGCGAGGTACGCCGCGGCGGCGGAATCGTCCAGCCAACTCGCGACCGCCACCTTCAACAGGTGCGCGGCAGCGATGGCGAGCGCGCCGCCGAAGAATCCGCGGACCCAGACGTAGATCAGCAGGTTCGGCGGCAATCGGCGTTCGATGAACCGGCCGACCGCTTCGGACACCAGGATGCCGGAAACGCCGCAGACGAGGAAATCCGGCGCCCAGCCGTACCAGGCGCTGCCCATCGCCCATGCCACCAGACTGACCGCCGCCATGACCCACAGCGCGAACCGCGCGCCGAACATCAGCGTGGCGACGGTGGCGCCGACGAAATGCAGCCGCACGCCCTGCAGGGCATCGGCGTTGAACCAGCGCATCGCCGCCAGCGCCAGAGTCGCGAAGAACAGCACACGCAGGGCCTCGGGGTCGCCGCGCAGCTTGTACCAGGGCAGACGCAGAGCGGCCCAGACCAGCACGACACCGGCCGCAGCGAACGCGAGCGCATGCGCGAGCGACGCCGTCATGGCAGGCCTCAGCGCCCCGGACCGATCACCGAACGCACCTCGAAGAGTTCGGGGAAGAAGGTCAGATCCAGCGCCTGCTTCAGGAACCCCGCACCGCTGGAACCGCCGGTGCCGCGCTTGAAACCGATCACCCGCATCACCGTGCGCAGATGACGGAAACGCCAGATCTGGAACTGGGTTTCGAGATCGACCAGATCCTCGCACAGCGCGTATTCGCGCCAGAAGGTGCCGGTGTCCTCGTAGATCCGCTCGAACACCGGCACCAGCGCCGGATCGAACACGTGCGCGCGGGTCCAGTCGCGTTCACGGTGCGCCTCCGGCACCGCATGCCCCCAGCGCGCGAGGTAGCGCAGGAATTCGTCATACAGGCTCGGCGCTTCGAGCACCGCGCGCAGACCCGCCTGCGCCGTGGCGTCGTAGTCGAACACCCGCAGCATCGCCGCGTTCTTGTTGCCCATCAGGAACTCGATGGTGCGGTACTGCAGCGACTGGAACCCCGAGGACGGACCGAGCACATCGCGGAATTCCATGTATTCCGACGGGGTCAGCGTCTCCAGCACCGACCACATCGCGGTCAGTTGCTCCTGCACGCGCTTGCAGCGCGCGGCGACCTTGCCGAACTGCCAGACGCGGTCGTTGCGCAGATGATCGACCGCGGCGCCCAGTTCATGGACCAGCAGCTTCATCCACAGCTCGGCGACGTGATGCTGGACGATGAACAGCATCTCGTCGTGATGGGGCGGATCGGACAGCGGGCGCTGCGCACCGAGCAGGCGGTCCAGTTGCAGGTAGCCGCCGTAGGTCATGCGCCCGGACAGGTCGGTGTGGATGCCCGCTTCGAGCGGACGTTCGTTGTTGTCGATGCTCATCCATACAGGATAGCGCAGCAGCGTATGGACCGCCGCCGTGCGCTTCCCTTGCCGACGGCCCTTCCGCGGCCCGGTCATCGGACTGCAATGCACAGGCCGCAGGATTTCCGTCACAATCCACGGTCCCGAACGGCATCAAGGATCCGTTCAGGGTCCGGACCGCGCCGGACGACGATCACCGCGCGGCAGCACGTGTGACCATGCGAGCAGGGATGGCCGCATCGGATGGATGGGCGGGACGCGCAGGCGTTCCTCCCTGGGGAACCCTCCCGGTCGGGACCGGAAGGGAGACGCGGAAGACGGACACGGGGTCCGTTTCCCGACCAAT
>JAYRTK010000131.1:0-9121 GCA_041919595.1 Lysobacteraceae bacterium | reverse complement strand
TGCGTGTCCTGGTGTTCCAGCACCATCCGCACCGCGCGCTCCCGCACTTCCGGGGAATACTTCACTGGCTTGCTCATGACTCCATCCTCTCAAGAGTTGGAGCCTCCAGGAATCCCGGGGCGGTTCAGGACTCCATCTTGCAATGGAGTGGGGCGAAGACTGGCTGCAACCCATTCAGGAGCGTCTGTCCAAGCGCGTCCCGGCGTTGTCTCGTGACCAGTTGGACGAGATAAATAACATCTGCCAAGCCGCAATGCGTTTTGGACATGACACTGTCTACGCTCTCGCAGAAGTGTCCGGCAAGGATACAAAGAAATCCGATTTTGACTCGGCAATGCTTGCTCGCTACCCGTGGGTAGATTCAAACAATATTTCGCGTCTGTTTAGTCAGGGCATGTACTACGCGTGGAAAGACATGGGCTTTTCATGATGCGCCTGACAATTCGCTCAAGCCGGCCCCGCATCGTGGCGAACCATCTCGGCAACGGCGTCCGTGGGAAGGGCTTGATCGGATCAACGCCAGCTTCGATCCGCAGGCTTGGCGTCCGCCCCGACGCCGTGTGTTGACGATCGTCACGCTTGCGCATGCGCGCCAGCCGCTTTAACGCATGCAACACGACTCCAGGCACCGATGCGCCCGTCGTGCCGCGACCCGAAGTCGCCGCGGCGCGGGTGATCAGCTCTTGAAATTCCGCGCCCGATTGATCGCCAGTGCGGCCAACGTGCCGATCGCGCCCGACAGCAGGTAGGCGCCGAGCCAGGCGAGGCCGAAATACGCGCAGAGGCCCAGCGCCACCAGGGGGGCGAACGCGGCGCCGATGATCCAGGCCAGATCGGCGGTGAGCGCGGCGCCGGTGTAGCGGTAGCGGCGGCCGAAGTTGGCGGTGACCGCACCGGCGGCCTGGCCGTAGGACAGGCCGAGCAGCAGGAAGCCGATCAGCACGAACGCGCCCTGGCCGATCCTGCCGGCCGCCATCAGTGTGGGCGCGAAGCCACTGAACATCGCGATGGCGATCGCGAGTCCGCCGAGCGTGCGTGCGCGACCGATGCGGTCGGCGATCAGGCCCGAGGCGATCGTCGCGCCGATCGCGAGGAAGCCGCCGACGATCTGGATCGACAGGAACGCGGTGATCGATTGATCGGAGAACAGCCGGATCCACGACAACGGAAAGATCGTGACGATGTGGAACAGCGCGTAGCTGGCCAGCGCGGCGAACGCGCCGATGATCACGTGCCGGCCCTTGGCGCGCACGAGTTCGCCCACGGGCACGGGTTCGAGGTCGAGTGCGTGCATCCGGTCCTGGTATTCCTCGGCGACCACGATGCGCAGTCGCGCGAACAGCGCCACCACGTTGATCGCGAAGGCGACGTAGAACGGATAGCGCCAGCCCCAGGCGACGAAATCGGATGCCTCCAGGCTGGCGTGGAGAAAGGCGAACACGCTTGCGGCGACGATGAAGCCGACCGGCGCGCCGAGTTGGCCGAGCATCGCGTACCAGCCGCGGCGTTCCTTCGGCGTGTTCAGCGCCAGCAGCGAGGGCAGGCCGTCCCACGAGCCGCCCAGCGCGAAGCCCTGCAGGATGCGGAAGAACGCGAGCAGGGCGATCGAAGCGCCGCCGAGCGTCGCGTATCCCGGCAGGAAGGCGATGCCCGCGGTGGCGGTGCCGAGCAGGAACAACGCCACGATCAGTTTGACGCCGCGCCCCCAGCGCGCCTGCACCGACATCGACAGCATCGTGCCGAACGGCCGGGCGACGAAGGCGAGGGCGAAGATCGCGAAGGCATAGAGCGTGCCTTCGAGCGGCGCGACGAACGGAAAGAACACCGCCGGAAACACGAGCGCCGAGGCGATGCCATAGACGAAGAAGTCGAAGTATTCCGAAGCGCGGCCGATCACGACGCCGACGGCGATCTCGCCGGGCGCGACATCGGGATGCGCCTTGGCGCCATGGTCGTGGGTGGATGCGGTCTGGCCAGCGGCGGAGGTCATCGGGGGCGGAGGCGGTTGCAGTTCGACGCGCATAGACTCGCGCGGACGCGGCTCCGGGACCATAGGACAAAACGTCCAATCGTGTCAGGTCTTCCGGGTTCCTATATTGATCCGCGTCAATTGGAATACGGATTCATCTCATGCGTGTCGTGCGCGCAGGCCTGCGGGCCGCGTTCTGGGTCGCACTGGCCGGCCTGCTGTCGGGCTGCGATCTCGTGGTCCTGAAGCCGTCCGGCGACATCGCCGCGCGCCAGGGCGACCTGATCGTGGTCGCCACCCTGCTGATGCTGATCGTGATCGTGCCGGTGATCGCGCTGACGCTGTGGTTCGCCTGGCGCTACCGGGCGTCGAACACCTCGGCCCGCTACACGCCGGACTGGGACCATTCCACCCAACTCGAACTGGTCATCTGGGGCGTGCCGCTGCTGATCATCATCGCGCTCGGCGCGGTGACCTGGATCAGCACGCATCTGCTCGATCCCGCGCGCCCGCTGGACCGGGTTTCGGCCGGACGTCCGGTGCCCGCGCACGTGAAGCCACTGGAAGTGCAGGTGGTCGCGCTGGACTGGAAATGGCTGTTCATCTATCCGGAACAGGGCGTCGCCACCGTGAACGAGGTCGCGGTGCCGGTGGATCGTCCGGTGCATTTCCGGATCACCGCGTCGTCGGTGATGAACACGTTCTACGTGCCGGCGATGGCCGGCATGATCTATGGCATGCCCGGCATGGCGTCGAACCTGAACGCGGTGATCAACGCGCCGGGCGAGTACACGGGCTTCTCCGCGAACTACAGCGGCGCCGGGTTCTCGCACATGCGCTTCCGGCTCCGCGGCCTGTCGGACGCCGATTTCGGGCGCTGGGTGGACGCGCAGCGCGCCGGCGGACCGCGCCTGAGCCGTGCGGTCTATCTCGATCTGGAGAAGCCGAGCACGCGGGAACCCGTGCGCCGCTACGGCAGCGTCGACGACGGCCTGTTCGATGCGGTCGTCAACCGCTGCGTCGATACCGCGCGGCTGTGCATGGACCAGATGATGGCGATCGATGCGGCCGGCGGGCTCGGCAAGGACGGACTGAGCAAGCTGGCGATGCCGCGACGCGGCGATCCGCGCCTCGGCGTCTACGTGTCCGCGGACGTCTGCGAAGCGCCGCAGGCACGCCCTCCGCTCGTCGACCTCGCGGGGACGGCGGCGGGAGTGCGCTGATCCTTCCATTCGAACCCTTTCAAGCCTTCCGGAAGTCCCGATGTCCCTGCCAAACGTCGCCGCCGAGCACTCCCCGATCTTCGGGCGCATGTCGCTGGCGGATATCCCGATGCTGCACGAGCCGATCGTGATGGCCACCTTCATCGGCACCGCGCTCGTCGGTCTCGCCCTGGTCGCCGCGATCACGAAGTACCGCCTCTGGGGGTATCTCTGGAACGAGTGGTTCACCAGCATCGATCACAAGAAGATCGGGATCATGTACATCGTGCTGGGTCTGGTGATGCTGCTGCGCGGTTTCGCCGACGCGCTGATGATGCGCCTGCAGCAGGCGATGGCCTTCGGCGACAGCCTCGGCTACCTGCCGCCGCATCACTACGATCAGATCTTCACCGCGCACGGCGTGATCATGATCTTCTTCGTGGCGATGCCGCTGGTCACCGGCCTGATGAACTATCTGGTGCCGCTGCAGATCGGCGCGCGCGACGTCGCCTTTCCGTTCCTCAACAACTTCAGCTTCTGGATGACCGCCGGCGGCGCCGTGCTGGTGATGATGTCGCTGTTCTTCGGCGAATTTTCCACCGCCGGCTGGCTGGCGATGCCGCCGCTGTCGGGCATCGCCTTCAGTCCATCGACCGGCGTCGACTATTACCTCTGGTCGCTGCAGGTCGCCGGGATCGGAACATTGTTGTCCGGCGTGAACCTGCTGGTGACCATCGTCAAGATGCGCGCGCCCGGCATGACCATGATGAAGATGCCGGTCTTCACCTGGACCTCGCTGTGCACCAATGTGCTGATCGTGGTTTCGTTCCCGGTGCTCACGGCCGCGCTCGCGTTGCTCACGCTGGATCGCTACCTGGCGACGAATTTCTTCACCAGCGATCTCGGCGGCAACGCCATGATGTACGTGAACCTGATCTGGATCTGGGGCCATCCGGAGGTCTACATCCTGATCCTGCCGGTGTTCGGCGTGTTCTCGGAGATCGTGTCCACCTACTCGGGCAAGCGGTTGTTCGGCTACTCGTCGATGGTCTACGCCACGGTCTGCATCACCGTGCTCTCGTACCTGGTCTGGCTGCACCATTTCTTCACCATGGGGTCGGGCGCGAGCGTCAATTCGTTCTTCGGCATCACCACGATGATCATCTCGATCCCGACCGGCGCGAAGATCTTCAACTGGCTGTTCACCATGTATCGCGGCCGCATCCGCTTCGAGGTGCCGATGCTGTGGACGGTCGGCTTCATGGTCACCTTCGTCGTCGGTGGCATGACCGGTGTGCTGCTGGCGGTGCCGCCGGCGGACTTCGTGCTGCACAACAGCCTGTTCCTGGTCGCGCATTTCCACAACGTGATCATCGGCGGCGTGGTGTTCGGCCTGTTCGCGGCGATGACCCACTGGTTCCCCAAGGCCTTCGGCTTCAGGCTCGACGATTTCTGGGGCAAGGTGTCGTTCTGGTTCTGGCTTGCGGGGTACTGGTTCGCGTTCACGCCGCTGTATGTGCTCGGCCTGATGGGCGTCACCCGACGCATGAGCCACTTCGACGATCCGTCGCTGCAGATCTGGTTCCAGATCGCCGCGTTCGGCGCCGTCCTGATCGCGATCGGCATCGCCGCCTTCCTGATCTGCCTGTTCGTCAGCTTCCGCCGTCGCGAGCAGTTGCGGGACGTGACCGGCGATCCGTGGGACGGGCGCACGCTGGAATGGTCGACCTCCTCGCCGCCGCCCGCCTACAACTTCGCCTTCACGCCCGTGGTCCACGATACCGATGCGTGGTGGGACATGAAGCGCCGCAGGTTCGTGCGTCCGACGTCCGGCTTCATCGACATCCACATGCCGAACAACACCGCGGCGGGCGTCGTTCTGGCGGCGCTGAGCACCGCTTGCGGCTTCGCGATGATCTGGCATGTGTGGTGGGCGGCGATCGCGACGCTGGTGGCGATCGTGGCCTACGCGATCTGGAACAGTTTCGATCTCGACCGCGATCATCACGTGCCGGCGGCCGAGGTCGACGCGATCGAACGTGCGCGCACCGCGCAGTTGGAGGCGGCCCATGGCTGACGCCATCGCCCTGCATCGCGACGACGGCAGTCCGGTCTTCCTGGACCGGGAGGGCCGGCACCATCCGCGGAACGGCACGCTGTTCGGATTCTGGCTGTATCTGCTGAGCGACCTGATGATCTTCGCCTGCCTGTTCGCCGCCTACGGCGTGCTCGGGCGCAGTTACGCCGCCGGACCGTCGGGTGCCGATCTGTTCGATCTGCGACTGGTGGCGGTCAACACTGCGGTGCTGCTGCTGTCGTCGATCACCTACGGGTTCGCGATGATCGCGATGCAGAACCGCCGTCGCGGCGCCACGATCGCCTGGCTGCTGGCGACCGGGGCGCTGGGCGCCGCCTTTCTCGGCATCGAACTCTACGAATTCGCGCACATGATCCACGAGGGCGCGGGCCCCCAGCGCAGCGCGTTCCTGTCGTCGTTCTTCGCGCTGGTCGGTACGCATGGTCTGCACGTGTTCTTCGGCATCGTCTGGCTGCTGGTGCTGTGCGTCCAGGTGGCCCGTTCCGGCCTGAGCCGCGGGAACATGCGCCGGATCGCCTGCCTGTCGATGTTCTGGCATTTTCTCGATGTCGTCTGGATCGGCGTGTTCACCTTCGTTTACCTGATGGGCGTGCTGCCATGACTTCCTCCGACCTTCATTCCTTGCACGAAGCGCACGCGCACGACGACCATGACGATGGTCTGCCGCACGTCTCTGCCCGCGAGTACCTGACCGGATTCCTGCTCTCGGCGGTGCTGACCGCGATACCGTTCGCGCTGGTGATGAGCGGCGACATCCACAACACGACCGCGCTGGCGGTGGTGCTGCTGGCGTTCGCGGCCGTGCAGATCGTCGTCCACATGGTCTATTTCCTGCACATGAACGCGAAGTCGGAGGGCGGTTGGAATCTGCTCGCCCTGGTCTTCACCGCCGTGCTCGTGGTGATCGTGCTCAGCGGATCGTTGTGGGTGATGCATCATCTCAACAGCAACATGATGCCGGGCGCCCACGAGATGCAGGGCATGCCGAGCCTGCCGTGAGTGCGTCCGGGATGGCCGCGTTCGCCGCGATTCCTTGCGCACGCCGTGCCGCGTCGGCATGGACGGCGGCGTTCTCCGCGCTGCTGGCGATCGCCTTCGCCGGCTTCGTCGCGCTCGGCGTGTGGCAGCTGCAGCGCATGGCCTGGAAGGATGCGCTGATCGCGCGGGTCGAAGCCCGTCTGCGCGCCGCGCCGGTCGCGCCGCCCGAGCGGTCGCGGTGGTCGACCATCGACGAGGCGCGCGACGGCTACCGCCGCGTGCGCCTCGTCGGGACGTTTTTTCCGGTGCCCGAGGCGCGCACCCAGGCCGTGACCGAGCTCGGTGCCGGTTACTGGGCGCTCGCGCCGCTGCGCATGGCGAACGGCGACATCCTCTTCGTCAACCGCGGGTTCGTCCCCAGCGGTGCCGTCGGCGCAGCGCCGCCCGCGGGGCGCGTCGAAGTCGTCGGCCTGCTGCGGATGAACGAGCCCGGCGGCGGGTTCCTGCGGCGCAACCGCCCGGATGACGGACGCTGGTACTCGCGCGATGTCGCCGCGATCGCGCGCAGCCGCGGCCTGCCGGCGGAGGCGGTCGCACCGTTCTTCGTCGATGCGGCCGCCGACCCCGCTGTCGCCGGGGGTTGGCCACGCGCGGGCCTGACCGTGGTGCGGTTCCGCGATTCGCACCTGTCCTACGCCCTGACCTGGTTCGGGCTGGCCGCGCTCGCCGCGGTCGGCGGCGGTTGTCTGCTCGTGTCCGGGCGCCGTTTGCGGCAAGATCGTCGCGACACGTTCGTCCGCTGACGAGACCGGCCCCATGCAGGCGCCTGCTGCTGCTCCCTCCGCCGCGGAAACCGTCGCCGGCGCCCTGCGCGGGTCGCGCCTGCCCGTGTCGGCGCCGCATGCCGGTCTGCGCAGCATGCAACAGCTGATCCAGTTGCGCTGGATCGCGGTCGTCGGGCAATTGCTGACCATCCTCGTCGTCCATTTCGGTTTGCGCATCCCGCTGCCGCTGCACGCGATGCTCGGCGTCCTGGCCGGACTGGCCATCTTCAACCTCGGCAGCCAGTTCGTCTGGTGGCGGACCGGGCGCGTGAGCAACAACGCGCTGTTGGCCGCGCTGCTGGTCGACGTCGCCTCGCTCGCCCTGCAGCTGCATCTCGGCGGCGGCATCACCAATCCCTTCGTGTTCCTGTTCCTGTTGCAGGTGGCGCTGTCGACGGTGCTGCTGCGCCCGCCGGGCAACTGGATCGTCGCCGCCGCGACCGGGCTGAGCGTCGCGGCGTTGATCGCGGTGCCCAGTCCGATCCGGATCGAGGTCGATCTGTCGAAAGGACTGGCCGATCCCTACGTGCAGGGACTGCTGATCTGCTTCCTGCTGATCGCGGCGCTGCTGGTGGTGTTCATCGCCCGCATCGGCGGGATCCTCCGCGAGCGCGACGCGCGTCTCGCCGAGCTTCGCCAGCGCGCGGCGGAGGAGGAACACATCGTGCGCATGGGCCTGCTCGCCTCGGGTGCCGCGCACGAGCTGGGGACGCCGCTGTCGACGCTGTCGGTGATCCTCGGCGACTGGCAGCACCTGCCGTCGATGTCGTCCGAGGCGGAGATCTACCACGATCTGGTCGAGATGCAGGCGCAGGTCGCGCGCTGCAAATCGATCGTCACCAACATCCTGCTGGCGGCCGGAAAGACCCGCGGCGAGGCGCCGGTGCAGACGACGCTGCATGCCTTCCTCGACGAACTGGCCGATCAGTGGCGCGCGCTGAGCAACGCGGCGGGTTTCCACTATGCGCGCGTCTGCGGGGTGAACCCGTGGATCGTCGCCGATGCCGGATTGCGGCAGATGGTGTTCAACATCCTCGACAACGCGCACGAGGCGTCGCCATCGCGGGTCGAACTGGAGGTGCGTTGCCGCGACGACGATCTGGTGATCGAGGTCCGCGACGCCGGTCCCGGATTCCATGCCGACGTGCTCGAACGTCTGGGCACGCCCTACAATTCGACCAAGGGCCGTGCCGGTGGCGGTCTGGGCCTGTTCCTCTCGGTGAACGTGGCGCGGACGCTGGGCGGAACCCTGACGGTGCGGAATCTGCCGCAGCGCGGTGCGGCCGTCACCGTGACCCTGCCGCTGGCCGCGATCGCCATCGAGGATCGCGACGACCTCCTGTCCGGCGAAGCATTCGACGCGAGACTCGACGAGGCGCCCCGCGATGACCGATGACCGCAGATTGCTGATCGTCGAGGACGACGTGGCGTTCGCGCGCACGCTGTCGCGCTCGTTCGAGCGTCGCGGCTACGCCGTGCGCAGCACCACGGGCGACGAGTCGCTGTCGACCGTGCTCGATGGCTTCGCGCCCACCCATGCGGTGGTCGATCTGAAGCTCGCCGGCAACGCCTCCGGGCTGACCTGGGTGAAGGATCTGCATGCGCACGATCCGGACATGCACATCGTCGTGTTGACCGGTTACGCCAGCATCGCCACCGCCGTCGAGGCGATCAAGCTCGGCGCGATGCACTATCTCGCCAAGCCGTCGAACACCGATGACATCGAAGCGGCGTTCAAGCGCGGCACCGGCGACGTCGACGTGCAGGTCAGCGCGCGCAAGACCTCGATCAAGACGCTCGAATGGGAGCGCATCCACGAAACCCTGGTCGAAACCGGTTTCAACATCTCCGAAACCGCCCGGCGTCTCGGCATGCACCGGAGGACGCTGGCGCGCAAGCTGGAGAAGCGGCGGGTGTGATCGTCGCAGGGTGTGGACGAACGAGCGCGTAGGGTGGCGGTGAGCAAAGCGAACCCCACCATCACAGCGGATCAGACACGAGATACCCATCGGCGTCGGCTTTTCTTGGTGGGGTTCGCTTTGCTCACCGC
>JAYRTK010000130.1:0-9182 GCA_041919595.1 Lysobacteraceae bacterium | reverse complement strand
CGCGCCTGCCGCGCTGAGTGCCACTTGGGATAAGCAGGTTGCGTGCCAACTTTGTCCGGCACCGGGCTTCGACTCGCGCATACAATTGCGCCGACCGACGGGGCGACCCTCCAGGCATTCCCGATGAACGACTTCTACACTTTCGACGTGATCGTGATCGGCGGTGGCCACGCCGGCACCGAGGCGGCCCTCGCATCGGCCCGGGCCGGTGCGCGCACGCTGCTGCTGACCCACAACATCGAGACCGTGGGCGCGATGAGCTGCAATCCGGCCATCGGCGGCATCGGCAAGGGCCATCTGGTAAAGGAGATCGATGCGCTGGGCGGGATCATGGCCCGTGCCGCCGACGCCGCCGGCATCCAATGGCGTCGCCTCAATGCCTCGAAGGGACCGGCCGTGCGCGCCACCCGCTGTCAGGCCGACCGCTCGCTGTATCGGGGTTTCATCCGCCGTGCGGTGGAGACCCAGCCGAATCTGACCGTGTTCCAGTCGGCGGTGGACGATCTCATCCTCGAAGGCGACGCCGTGCGCGGCGCGATCACCAACACCGGGCTGCGTTTTCACGCGCCGGCCGTCGTGCTGACCGCCGGCACCTTCCTCGCCGGCAAGATCCACATCGGCGAGACCCAGTACGCCGCCGGGCGCATGGGCGACCCGCCTGCGGCCACGCTCGCCGCCCGCCTGCGCGAGCGCCCGTTCGCGATCGACCGTCTGAAGACCGGCACGCCGCCGCGCATCGACGGCCGCAGCCTCGATTACGCCGCGATGGAGGAGCAGCCCGGCGACGACCCGCGACCGGTGTTCTCGTTCCTGGGCAGCACCGCCGACCATCCCCGGCAGGTCTCGTGCTGGATCACGCACACCAGCGAACGCACCCACGAGATCATCCGCAACGCGCTGCACCGTTCGCCGCTGTACAGCGGCCAGATCGAAGGCATCGGCCCGCGCTACTGCCCGTCGATCGAGGACAAGGTGGTGCGTTTCGCCGAGAAGGCCAGTCACCAGATCTTCGTCGAACCCGAAGGACTGGACGTGTTCGAGATCTATCCGAACGGCATCTCGACCTCGCTGCCGTTCGACGTGCAGCTGGAGGTGGTGCGCAGCCTGCGCGGCTTCGAGCGGGCGCACATCACCCGCGCCGGCTACGCCATCGAATACGACTTCTTCGATCCGCGCGGATTGAAGACCTCGCTGGAGACCCGGCTGGTCTCCGGTCTGTTCTTCGCCGGGC
Source organism: Lysobacteraceae bacterium (assembly GCA_041919595.1). Taxonomy (GTDB): domain Bacteria; phylum Pseudomonadota; class Gammaproteobacteria; order Xanthomonadales; family Xanthomonadaceae; genus Lysobacter_I. Next base: position 7,951 of record JAYRTK010000130.1, on the reverse strand, counting down.
AGATCAACGGCACCACCGGCTACGAGGAAGCGGCGGCGCAGGGCCTGATCGCCGGTCTGAATGCGGCGCGCCATGCGCAGCAGAAGGACGCATGGTCGCCGCGTCGCGATGAGGCCTACATCGGCGTGCTGATCGACGATCTGATCACCCACGGCACCACCGAGCCGTACCGCATGTTCACCAGTCGTGCCGAATACCGGCTGCAGCTGCGCGAGGACAACGCCGATCTGCGCCTGACCGGGCAGGGCCGTGCGCTCGGCCTGGTCGACGATGCGCGCTGGACGCGCTTCGCGCGCAAGCGCGATGCGGTCGAGGCCGAGACCGCGCGCCTCGGTGCGGTGTGGGCGGCGCCGAACAATGCGCTCGGTCGCGAGACGGTGGCGACGCTGGGCATCGAGCTGAGCCGCGAGACGCATGCGCTGGACCTGCTGCGGCGCCCGGAGCTCGATTACGCACGGTTGATGACCGTGCCCCTGCTGGGCCCGGGCGTGGACGACGCCGACGTCGCCGAGCAGGTCGAGATCGAAGCGAAGTACGCCGGCTACCTCGCGCGTCAGCGCGAGGAGATCGCGCGCCAGCAGCGCCACGAGCACACCGCGATCCCGGCGGATTTCGACTATGCCAAGGTGCGCGGGTTGTCCAACGAAGTGCAGCAGAAACTCGCGCGGGTGCGCCCGGATACCGTCGGCCAGGCGCGGCGTATTCCCGGCATGACACCGGCGGCGATCTCGCTGTTGCTGGTGCATCTGACGCGCCGGAGACGCGGCGTCGATGACGACGCCACCGGGGTCGCACGCGCGGCCGGCGAGACCGGATGACGCTGGAGCGGTTCGCGATGCGGGTGCCGGAGGTGTCACCGCGACGCGGATGATGCCGCCTCGCGTTCTCATGCTTCCGTGGAGCATGATCGTACGAACATCGAAACGGGGGACACATGCCGAAGGCGAGCGAGATCGCGCGGTCGAGGACGACCGCGGTGGATTCGATGAAGTGGCTGGCGGCGATCGTCGGCTTTCTGGGAGCGATGGTCTGCGCGTTCGCGGCGGTGATCTTCGCGCCGGTGCGACCCGATTTCGTGCCGTTGCTCGGGGTCGGATTGGCCGCGGTGGTGCTGCCCGCGGCGATCGCGCTCTTCGCGATGCGCGGCAGCTCGGCCGAATTCAAGACCGCGTGGCTGGCGGCGCTCATGGTGGCGCTGCTCGCGTGGGTGGCCGGTGGTGGCTGGCTCAAGCGCTCCCAGGGCACGGCGCTGGTGCTGCGCGAGAGCGATGCCGCGGCCGTCGTCGCGGAACGGCGCATGGCGGCGCTGGATGCGGGGCGCGGCATCGATCTGCCGACGCCACCGGAAGCGCCGGATACCGCGAATCCCTTCCTGCTGTCGTCGCATCGATTCCAGCGGCACCACTGGCGGCGCGTGGAGAACTATCGCCGTTATCACGCCGCCCAGGCTGCGGCCGGCTGGGCGCGGCTGATCGATCCCGAGCTGCTGCGTGATCCGAAACAGCGCGCGGTGGCCCAGGTCCGCTTCGATGCCGGCAATCGCGCGCTCGACGACTGGTATGCGCTGGAAACCGAAAACCTGCGGACGTTGCGCGCGGATCTGGCCGGTCTGTCGTTGCCGGAGGCGCTGGCGACCCAACTGGAGCGTCGCGTGGCCAGCATGGAATACACCAACAAGGTGCTGGCGTATTCGGAGGAACTCGTGCTGCAGCGCACGCTCGGCGTCGCCAAGGCGCTCGACGAGCATCGTTGGGTACGCGAAGACGACGATCTCCGCTTCTTCACCGACGACGGCACCTACGCCTACGCCGAAGCCCGCGACCTGCTCGATCGCGCGGTCGCCAATCGCAAAGTGGTCCTGATGCAGCTGCACGGTGGTTATCGGGCCGAAGCATACGCGCCTTGAGCGCGGATGCCGGTCCGATGCGCAGGATCGTGCCGGGCGGTCCGGGCGGCGCCGGCAAGTCCACGCGCGGCGACCCGCGGAGCGGCTCGACTTGCCGTTGATCCCTCTCGGTACGTGAACGGCCCAGCCGAACGATCAGCCGAACAAGCGGTTCAGCGTGCGCTGCATCCAGCCGCCGCCCTGATGATGGCGGCTGAACTGATCGAGATAACGCTTGACCTGTTCCGAATAGGCCTTGTCATCGCTGCGGATGTGATTGAACAGCCAGCGTGCGAGCATCGCGCGCAGTTCGTCGGTCACGTTTTCGCCGGCATCGAAACGGAGTTTGTATTCCCCGACGCGTCGCGTGAACATCTCGTGCACGCGCTTGTGCGCGGCGCAGAAGTGGTAGCCCGCTTCCTCCATCAGTTCTTCTTCGAAGGCGAAGTGGGACATCGTGTAGTCGATCAGTTCGCCGAGCGCATCCCCGATCGCTCCGCGATCGTGGCTGGCGGTGGCGAGTGCGTTGATCAGGTCCACGATCCGTTCGTGCTGCCGGTCGATCACGGCGATGCCGGTGTCGAGATCCGGCGTCCAGACGAGTGTTTTCATGAGCGCTCTCTGCGCATGCGAGAAGGGCCGCCATGGTCGTGATCGCTTCGCGTCGTCGTATTGACTGCAGTCAAAATGCGATCGTCGGACCGGATCAACGAGCGGCCGGATGCGCGATCCATGACCGGGTTCGCGCCGTGGTTCACGGCATGGCACGCGGCACGCTTGCAGCGTGGTCGGCCGCTCAGGCTTCCAGCGAGTTCTCGTCCGGCATCCGCCTGCGTCGCCACGGCAGCGGCACGCCGAAGCCGAGTCCCAGCAGCAGCGCCAGTCGGCTCGATGCGCTTTCGCGATAGGGCGGCGGGCCCGGTTCGGTATCGAGCGCGAACGCGCCGCCATCGAGCTCCGCGATCAGCGCGCGTGCCTGTGGGTACTGGTCCTCCGCGACCCGGATCCGGGTCCCGCCGATGGCCTGGCGCCATTCCCAGTTCGCCAGATTGGTCTGGTCGTCGGCGACGAAGGCCTCGATGCCTTCGGCCTGGAGCCGGCCACAGACGATGTGCGCTTCGATCGGGTCGAGATAGCTCGCGACGGTGCGGTACATGCGGGATGCTCCGGAAGCGCGACAGGGGTACCCTAGCAGAATGCGCACGAATCTCCGAACCGTCCTGACCCTTCCCCTGGCCACCGCGTTCGCGCTGCTCGCCGCCTGCGGCGGCGAGGCCGACGCGCCGAAACCGGCGATCGTCGGCGAACTGGCGATCGAGCCATGGGCTCTGCCGGCGATGCCCGGTTCGGCGCAGCCGGATCTCGCGGTCGCCCCCGACGGCCGCCTGCTGCTGAGCTGGATCAACACCCAGCCCGGCCGTCGCCCGGCGTTCCAGTTCGCCGAGTTCCATGCCGACGGTCACTGGGAAGGCCCGTGCACGATCGCGGTCGGCAACTCGATGTTCGTGAACTGGGCCGACACGCCGCACATCGTCGCGACCGCCGATCGCGCGCTGTGGGCGCACTGGCTGCAGAAATCCGCCGACGCGCCCTACGCCTACGACGTGATGCTGGTGCGTTCGCTCGATCACGGCATGAACTGGAGCGCGCCGCGCAAGGTGCATGACGACACCACCACCACCGAGCACGGATTCGTCGCGTTCTGGCCGCAGGCGGACGATGCGCTGGGCGTGGCCTGGCTGGATGGCCGCAACACCGGCGACGACGCGCAGGCCGGTCACGACGGCGGGCACGAGCGTGCCGGCCATGACGGCGACGGCCACGCCGGCGGTGCGATGACCCTGCGCGCGGCGGTGTTCGATGGCGCGCTGCGGCCCAGCGCCGCGACCGAGATCGACGCCCGCACCTGCGACTGCTGCCAGACCGATGCGGCTGCCGTCGACAAGGGCGCCGTCCTGGTCTACCGCGGCCGCAGCGCGAAGGAGATCCGCGACATCCACATCACCCGCTTCGACGGCAAGCAGTGGTCGAAGCCGCAGCGCGTGCATGCCGACGACTGGACGATGCCCGCCTGCCCGGTGAACGGTCCGTCGGTCGCGGCGCGCGAGCGTGCGGTCGCGGTGGCGTGGTACACCGCACCCGGCGACGTGCCGACGGTGAAGCTGGCGCTTTCGGGCGACGGTGGCGCCGCGTTCGGCGAGCCGGTGATCGTCGACAGCGGCACGGAGGTCCAGGGCCGGGTCGCGCTGGCGATGGATGCGCGCCAGGTCTGGCTGTTGTGGATGCGCGAAGAGGCCGGCAAGCAATCGCTGTGGCTGGCACGCTACGCGCCGGATCTGTCGAAGCGGCTGCAGCACACGAAAATCGCCGACGTGGCGGGCAGCGGACGCGCCACCGGGTTCCCGCGCCTGGTGCTCTCCGGCGATGCCGCCCATGCGGCGTGGACGGAGGTCGTCGACGGTCAGCCGCAACTGCGCGGCGTGCGGATCACCGCCGCCGCGCCCGCGCGCTGACGCCTCCGCCCGCGGCCTCAGGCCGCGAGCGCGCAGGCCTCCGCTGCGGCGAGATCGCGCTGATACAGCTCGCGCTGCGCCATCGCCTTGTGGATCTCGGCGCGATTGAGATAGTGATCGGCTTCGCCGGGCGCGAGTGCGATCACGTGATCCATGTCGGCCAACGCCTCGGCATAACGACCGGCACCATAGTGCAGCACCGCGCGATTCACGCGCGCCGGCACCAGGTCCGGGGCGAGCGCGATCGCCGCATCGTAGTCCGCCAGCGCGTCGTCGATCCGTTCCTCGGCTTCGTGAAGCTCGGCGCGCACCAGATACAGATCCGGTTGTGCGGGATTGAGCTCCAGACTGGTCAGGAAACAGCTCAGCGCATCTTCGTGCTGGCCGAGTCCGATGTGGCACACGCCCTTGTTGAAATGCACTTCCGGATAAGGTGCGCTGTATTCGATCGCGCGGTCGTACATGGCGTTCGCTTCCTCGAAGCGATCCTGTCGCTGCAGGATGTTGCCGACCTCGTTGTAGTACTCGGAGTAATACGGATCCATCTCGATCGACTTGCGGTAGTGCTCCATCGCCTCGTCGGAACGGCCGAGCATCACGTGGACCTGCGCGGTGTTGTACTGCAGCACCGAGCGATGGAGCATGTGTCGCGCCTCGCCCAGCTCGCGGGTCAGCAGGTCGTAACCGGACTGGCACAGCGACAACGCTTCGGCCTGTCGGCCCTGGCGCACGCGCAGGAAGGCGAGACCGTTGTCGATGAACACCTTGAGGAAATGGAAATCCTCCGGCGCCATCGACGCGCGCGCTTTCTGGATCGCATCGGACGCCGCGAGGATGTGCACCTCGGCTTTGGCCAGGTTCGGCGAACGGGTGTAGCGCAGGTATCCCATCGACAGCAGGTAGTGCATGCGCGCCCGGATGTCCGGGCGGGTGATGCGCGGCTCGGCGAGGGTCAGCACCAGCTCCAGCGCGCGGTCCTCCGCGCCGGTGGTGACCAGGCCCTGGAAGACGTTGCCGATGTAGTTCCAGCGCGCGTTCTCGTCGTCGCCGACGATCGCGTCGAAATGCGGCAGCACGGTGTCGGCGAAGCTGGCCGACTCGTGGTAGTAGCCGTAGTGATTGCAGATGCAGAGCGCACGCAGCGCGATGGCCGCGCTTTTGAGGCCGTCGCCACGGGCGAGGTGGTGGGCCAGCAGCACCGGATAGTGTTCTTCCCAGTCGAGGATGTCGTTGCCCTGCAGACGGCGTTCGAGCGCCGTGCGCGCGTCGTCGTCGAGCGTCGGTGCCGGCAGCGGCGCGAGCCCCAGCGCGTCGAGGCCGATGCCCGCGGACTCGATCCGCATGCCCGGCGCGCGTGCGGCGAACGCCGCCGGATCGAGCGCGCTGTCGATCAGGATCTCGAACGCGTCCGTGGTGGCGCCGCGGCGGGCGAGTTCGGCGATGAAGCGCATCGCCAGATGCTGTGCGCGGTCGACGTTGTCGACCACCACGACCCAGCGCTGTCCCGTCCCGAGCAGACGCTTCCATTCCAGCAGCATGCCGACCAGGCCGTGGACCAGCCGGTACGCGCGATCCAGCGGAAAATTGCGCGTGCGCTCGGAACCGTGCGCGGTATCGGTGAGACAGGCGTGCTGCAGCACGATCCGGTCGCGGTATTCGGGCAACACCCGATGCAGTTCGTAGTGATGACGCTCGACCAGGGCGGCGTGCCCGTGCTCGTGCAGTTCGACGAACGCCTGCGCCACCAGCCGGCGGACACCGCTCCAGGCGCCGTCGCGGGCGAAGTCGGCGTCGATGTGGAACAAGCGGTCGGCGTCGGCGGCCGAAAGGAGGGGCGCACGCGGCCGGTGGTCGATGGCGGGCAGCAGCCGCTGCAGCGTGGACGGGTGGGACGATGCGACGGCTCCGGTCATGGCGGGTCTCCTTGGGGATTGGATTCGGCGGTCAGTCCGTGCGCTTCCTGCGCCGCAGCCACAGGGTCATGCCGAACAGGAACAGCATTGCGGAAATCGCCGCGAACGCGGCCGCGTCGTAGGCGGCTGCGCGTCCGGTCACGGGATCGGCGAAGGCGAGACGCGCGCGCTCGACATAGCGCAGCAGGGTCGGGATCACCACAAGGAACAGGAACGCGAACGCCGCGATCCGTCCGGTCAGCCACAGTGCCGCGAACGTGCGCAGGACGCCGAGGTGGCGTCGATCGATCCGTTCCGCGTGCGTGCCCAGCATGCCGAGGCTGAGCGCATGCAGCCGGTCGCGAAGATAGATGCGGGCCTCGCGATCGAGATCCGGATGGCCGAAATGCGTGCAGACCACGTAGTACACGTCGGTCTTGAGAAACACGTTGAACTGCCAGGTGATCGAAATCACGATCTGCAGCACCAGCGCCTGCAGCAACTGGATCGTGAAGCCGTCGTGGCCCTGTCGCAGCAGCCATTGCAGCAGCAGGGTGATCAGGGAAATGCTGAGCAGATCCACCAGCATGCCGGCGGACAGCGGCAGATAGCGTTGACGCCTGGGCAGCGCGAGGATGCCGGTGAGATCCGCCTCGGCGACGAGACTCCACAACCGGTTGCCCAGACCCAGGCGAGAAGGCACGCCATGGCGCGCCGCGGCCAGCATGTGTCCGAGTTCGTGCAGCGACGCGGTGACGCCGTACAGCACCAGCAGCAGCACCAGCGTCAGGGTGAGATGGCGTTCGAGATAGAACGCATCGAGATTCAGCCGCAGCCGCGGATCGACGAGCGCGGCGTGCGCGGCGAGACCGAGGATCGCGAGATACACCGCCAGCGTCGGCGGCGAAAACAACGCGCGGGCCAGCCGCGTCGGCGCCGAGAAGCGCAGGCGGCGATCGTCGGCGCCGGTGGCGGCGACCGCATCGTGGAATCGCTCGCGTTCGCCTTCCGGATAGATGAATCCGATGTCGCGCAGGCTGGCGACGAAATCGTCGACGTCGACGGTTTCGGCATCCGCGGCGGCGGCCAGTTCAGCCTTGATCTGCGATGCGGTCAGGCCCGCGCGCAGGCGCTCGATGATGCGCACGCCTTCTTCCGGAAACTGGTAGAAGGCGTCGATGTCGGCGTTGCCGACGCAATAGTCCTCGCCTTCGCGCTGCACCGACAGCGGAATGACGAAATAGGTCGGCTCGTTCGAGGGAAGCGGTACGGCGGCCATCGGAACTCCGGAAACAGGGTCGCGAACGGGCCGGCAGCAAGCCGCCGGCCCGCGACCGGCGCACAGGCCCACGATCCCCGCAGACGCGGAGCGCGCGAACGATGTGCGAAGGTCAACCCGATCGGGTCAGAGGGACGGCCACCAGGGCCAGCATTCCCAGATCGGATACAGCGCGACCGCCGTGGTCTTCAGTTTCTGCACTTTCACGACCGAAATCTTCTTCATGACAGTCTCTCCTTGTGCGATGTGTAGTTGCGAAAGGTGCCGGTGCCCGCTTCCTTCGGGCGACGAGGCCCGTCGGGGCGCGCACCGCGCTCCGGCCAGGAGAGTCGTTGGGGACGGGCTCGATGTCCTTGCGGAAATCAGGTCATTCCATGACGTT
>JAYRTK010000129.1:0-9269 GCA_041919595.1 Lysobacteraceae bacterium | reverse complement strand
AAACTCAGGCGCTCGGGGATCGCGACCCAGTTCAGGCGCGCGCCGAGGGTGCCGTCGACCACGTCGTCGAAGCGGCGATCGCCGTAGCGGCGGTATTCGGCACGGCCGGTGACCCGCGCCTGCAGCACCGACGTGTCGTGGGACACCTCGAACCCGATGCCCGGACGCAGCACGTGCATCGAGACCGGCGCCGTCGGCGTCATCAGCAGATTGTCGTTGTGTTCGGCGATGAGGTCGATCGCGTAGTCCACGCGCAGCGCATGCGCGGGCGGCGGCAGGCCGGCGGCGAGAACCGCGACGGCGCCGGCGACGATGATCGCGGTCTGCGGCGTCCTGCGGAGGCGGTCGTCGCGCATGTGGCCTCAGGGGCGCCGGTTGAAGACCACGCCGGCGAACTTTTCCGGCGGAAAACTGGCGACGGCCTTGTCGATGGCGTCGGTGGCGACCTCGCCGTAGCCGACCACCAGCACCACCAGGTCGACGAGGTCGGACAGGATGCGCGCATCCGGCGAGCCCTGCACGGGCGAACCGTCGAGGATCAGGTGGCGGTGGCCCTGGTGCGCGCGCAGCGAATCGATCAGCGCGCGCATCCGGAACGAGCTGAAGCTCTCGCCGGGCGTCTCGCGCAGGCGGCCGGAGGGAATCAGCTGCAGCCGCGGGATCCCGGTCGGATAGAGGATGTCGTCCGCCGTCATCGCATCGTTTTCGAGATAGTCGATCAGTCCGCCGCGATCGGCGGCGACCTGCAGCGCCTCGCCCTGTGCCGGATGGGTGGCGTCGCAATCGATCAGCAGCGCCTGCTGGGTATCGTCGAAGGCGAACGCGGCGGCGAGATTGCGCGCGACGTAACTGCCGCCGCAGCCGGGGCGGACCGGGGCCACCAGCGTGACGAAACTGCGGCTTTCGCCGTGCAGGCCGCCCGCGAGCGCGAACAGCCGGGTGCGCAGTTCGCGGAACGCGTCGGCATGCCTGCGCACCGATTCCTGACGGTGGATGATCCGCCGTTCTTCCATCTGGCGCGTGGTCAGCGCCTGTTCCTGCCGGTGTTGCAGCCGGGTGGGGGGCAGCGGCTCCGGTGTGGCGCGGGCATCGTGGTCGGCGCGATCGTTCATGCGTGCATCTGCTTGAAGACGTAGACCAGTCCGTAGGCCAGGAAGACGGCGCCGACGATCGAGGCGCTCAGGGTGATGCGTGCGATTTCGCGGTGGCGATCGCGCGGCGTGCGATAGCCGGGAATCACCGTCAGCAGCGGATAGTTGCCCTGGCGTTCGATCTGGCCCGGCGCGCGCACCCGCGGGTCGAAGCGCACCAGCAGGAACAACAGCCCCAGCGGCACCGCGATCGCGGCGAGCAGGCCGCCGAGTGCGACATGGGTCAGGCTCAGACCGCTGGGACGCACCGGCATCTGCGCCGGGTCCTGGATGCGCATGGTCAGGCCGCGGCGTTCGCGATCCAGTTCCATCGACACCCGCGCGTTCTCGCGCCGGCGCAGCATGTCCTGGTAGATGTCGCGGTTCACTTCGTAATCGCGGGTGAGTTCGGCCAGCGTGCTTTCCGAGGCGGCGATGCGCCGGCTGCGGCCCAGTTCGCCGTCGAGCAGACCTTCCGACGCCGACATCCGCGACTGGATCGCGGCGATCTCGCGACGGGTTTCGGCCAGCCGGCTGCGCAGTTCCTGATACATCGGATTCACCCGCGCTTCGGCCTCGTCGCGCGGGCCAGGCTGGCGCCGGCGATTCTGGTCCTCGGCCATCGCGACCTGGATGTCGGCCATCTGGTGGCGGATGCGCACCACGTCCGGATGCTTGTCGGTGTAGCTCAACAGCAGCGTATCGAGCTGGTTCTGCAGTTCCAGCAGCTGGGTGCGGTAGAGCGTCTCCCGGGTCTGCACCGAAGTCACCGCCGACTCGCCCGACAACTGCGCCGCCAGGGCCTCTTCGCGCGAACGCAGTTCCATCAGCGTCATGCGGCTCTGTTCGACCTGGGTGCGCAGCGTGCCGATCCGGGTGGTGACGTCGGTGGCGCTGCCCGGCTGCGCGTCCGCGTTCGCGGACCGGTATGCCTGCAGATTGTTCTCGGCCTCGGTCAGCTTGGCGTGATATTCGGTCACCTGCTTGTCGATGAACTCGAAGGCTTCGCGGCTCTCGCGTTCCTTGCTCGCCAGACTCTCCTCGATCAGCAGGTCGGCCATCGCCGAGGTCACCCGGAACGCGCGTTCCGGATCGCTGTCGTGGTACGTGATCTGGACCAGGTTCTCGCGCGCGTTGACGATCCGGGTGCGATCGCGGATCTGTTCGATCCGCTTGTCCTGCACTGCGGCCGAAGGTTTGTCGGCCATCCAGCCGCCGATCTCCAGCACCTGGCCCATGACCTTGCGGCCGAACACCACCTGTCGCGCGAGACCGGCGCGATCGACGGCCTGGGTGGCGTGGGCCCGGTTCTCCAGCAGTGGCTGGATGATGTCGCTCTCCTGCGCCAGCACCGAGGTGGACGCCACGTATTTGCGCGGCAGCAGGAACAGGCCGACGACCAGGGCGAGCAGTGCGATCGTGGCGAAGATCGCGACCAGCACCACCTGGTAGCGACGACCTTCGTAGAGCAGCGCGAACATCAGCTCCTTCGGCGCCAGCGCCGACGGCGAGCCCTGCGCGCCCGCGCGCACGGCCGGCGTGCGGCGTACCGGAAGCGATGGGCTGTTCATCAGAACGTGCGCTCCGGCACGGTGATCACGTCGCCCGGCGCGACCGGGTAATTGGTCGCGAGATCGCCGCGGTTGAGGATGCGGTCGAGCTTGATCTCGAAGGTGCGCGCGCCGTCGCCGACCTTGCGATGCAGTTCGGAGCGATCCGGCGCGGCGAATTCGGTCAGCCCGCCGGCCGCCAGCACCGCGTCCAGCACGGTCATGCCGGGCCGGAACGGCACCGACACCGGTTGCCGCACCGCGCCGGTCACCCGGACGCGCGAAAGATATTCGTGGCTGCGCAATTCGGTCAGGATCACCGCCACCTGCGGGTCGCGGACGTAGGCCGACAGCTTCTGTTCGATGTCCTTGGCGACCTCGGGCGGCGTGCGCCCGCCGGCCAGCACGTCGCCGATCAGCGGCACCGAGATCATGCCGTCCGGGCGCACCGGCACGGTGATGCCCAGTTCGGGATTGCGCCAGACCGCGACCTGGACCTGATCGTCGACTCCGATCCGGTACGCATCGACAACCTGGGCCTGCACCGCATCCATGGGTGGCGCGCCGGCCGCAGGGCCTCGGGGTGTGGCGCAACTGGCAAGGAGCAGCGACAGGCACAAGGCCACGACGCATCGGATCGTAAGCATTCGGTCCCCCCCTGGGAATTCTGTTGAATGATAACGGGAGACACAAAAGTTTGAGGCCAGTCACAAAAATGGCATCCGGTCCCGGCCCACCACGTACCGCCCGCAGGCCCCGATTCGCGGCGCGAAGGTATGCGCAACCCGCGGAACTTTGGCTCAGAGAGTTGTTGTTGCCCCTACGGCCGCGCCCGCGGGTGCAGCGGGCCTATGACGCCCTCGCGCGGTGGTTGTTTCGTTGGAACCGGGGGGGGGGCGGCGCTAGCCATTGACTATTGGGCAGATGGCTCCGCTAAGGACAGGCCTCATCCGTGAGGCCAATGATGGTTTCAACTCGTATGGCATGCTCTCGAGCATGTATAGCAACCGTTCGACTGTCGATAGTGTTTCCGAGCCTCCCTGACGGCGTCGGCGCAGTTGCTGAAAGTGCCGAGATACTGACGATTCCATTCCGTAGGCAGATACGGACAGGTTTCCGTATGCACCTCGTGATCTCCGTTTGGCTGAGTGTTTTTGTTCACGTAGTAACGAGTCATGGATGTAGAACCCTCTGTCGCGCCTATGAGCGCGAGTCACATCCTTAATTCTTCGCGTCTCACCGATTGAGACTAAGTCATTGAACTTTTATATCGAAAGTTGCTCGTTTAAATGATCGGGTCGATTGTTGGCCACGCCTGCGGCGGTGAACGCTGAACGTCGAGCCGCTCAGCCTTCCCAGGCCGGCAGCGTCTTCTTCACCGCCACATTCTTCAGCGTCACGTACTTGGGGATGCCGTCGCGGCCGTAGGGCGGCGGCGCTTCGCCACGGATCAGCGGTTCGAGATACGCGCGCGCGGCGGCGGTGATGCCGTAGCCGTCCTTGCGCAGGAAGTTCGCGGGCATGGTCTTTTCGTGATTGGCGACCTTGTCCAGCGGGGCGGCCTCGATCTTCCACTTGTAGGGGGCGTTCGAAGTGCGTGCGATCACCGGCATCGTCGAATTCCGTCCCCGCAGCGCGAACTGCACCGCGGCCTTGCCGGCGGCCATGGCCTGGTCGAGATCGGTCTTCGAGGCGATGTGGCGCGCCGAGCGCTGCAGGTAGTCGGGCAGGGTCCAGTGGACCTTGTAGCCCAGTTCGTCCTTGACCTTGCCGGCGAGGTACGAGGCCACGCCGCCGAGCTGGGTGTGGCCGAAGGCGTCCTTGCCGCCGCCGGCGTCGGCGACGAAGGTGCCGTCCGCGGTGCGGATGCCTTCGGAGGCGACCACCACGCAGTAACCGACCCGGGCCACGACCTTCTTCACGTTGGCCAGGAAGTCGGCCTCGTCGTAATGGCGTTCGGGGAACAGGATCAGGTGCGGCGCCTCGTCCGGGCCCTTGCCGGCGAGCCCCGCGGCGGCGGCCAGCCAGCCGGCGTGGCGGCCCATGGCCTCGTAGACGAAGACCCGGGTCGAGGTCTCGGCCATCGCCGCCACGTCGAGCGCGGCCTCGCGCACCGACACGGCGGTGTACTTCGCCGCCGAGCCGAAACCCGGGCAGCAGTCGGTCACGGCGAGGTCGTTGTCGATGGTCTTGGGCACGCCGATGCAGGTCAGCGGATAGCCGAACTCGGCCGCCAGCTTCGAGACCTTCAGCGCGGTGTCGGCGGAGTCGTTGCCGCCGTTGTAGAGGAAATACCGCACGTTGTGCGCCCTGAACACGTCCAGCAGGCGCTCGTACTTCGCGCGATCCTGTTCCAGCGACTTGAGCTTGAACCGGCACGAGCCGAACGCGCCGCCCGGGGTGTGGGCGAGGGCGCGGATGGCCGCGACCGATTCCTTCGACGTGTCGATGAGATCCTCGCGCAGGGCGCCGAGAATCCCGTTGCGGGCGGCCAGGACCTTGACCTTGCGGGCACGGGCTTCGGCGATGACGGCCGAAGCGGTGGCGTTGATGACGGCGGTGACGCCGCCGGACTGGGCGTAGAGGAGGGTTCCGGATGCCATGAGGGTCGATGTCGGTGGGGATGGGGCGGCGCCCGCCGCGCGACGGGCCGGACGGGGCGCATGCGGGGCAGTCTAGCCGCGTTTGCGCGGCCTGCCGAACCTGCAACCGTCTTCCTCCGGCGAGTCCCCGATTTTGGTCGTAGACGGGTTGGGCCGGGGGCGGCGAGCGGTTAAGCTGGGGAGGTTGCGGCCCAGTGGCAGCGTCTCGCGCCGGGGCCCGGAGTCTTCTCTTTTTCGGATGGAGCATGCGATGCGACTGGTACTCCTCGGCGCCCCGGGATCGGGCAAGGGCACTCAAGCGGCACGATTGAAGGAACATCTGCAGGTACCGCACATTTCCACCGGCGACCTGCTGCGTGCGGAAGTGGCCGCCGGTTCGGCCCTCGGCCTGCAGGCGAAGGCGGTGATGGCCCGCGGCGATCTGGTCTCGGACGAGATCCTGCTCGGCATGCTCGAAGACCGCCTGTCGCGTGCCGACGTGGCCAACGGATTCATTCTCGACGGTTATCCGCGCAATCTGGCCCAGGCGGCGGCGCTCGGCGATCTGCTCGCCCGCATCGGCCAGCCGATGGACCATGCCCTGCAGCTCGACGTCGACACCGACCTGCTGGTCGATCGCCTCGCCGGCCGCGCCAAGGCGGAGGGTCGTGCCGACGACAATCCCGAATCGGTACGCAACCGCCTCAACGTCTACAACGACGTCACCGCCCCGGTGATCGAGTACTACCGCCAGCGCGGCGTGCTCAAGGTCGTGCATGGCGAAGGTTCGATGGACGACGTGTTCGCGCGTCTGATCGAGGCGATCTCCGCCGGCGTGGACGTGGGCTGAGATGCGCGTCTTCACCGCGGGCCTGCTGCTCGCCTGCAGTCTCGTCGCCTCCGCCGCCGATGGTGGCGCCCCGCCCTTCGATCCGCAGGTACGCGGGGCGGCCGCGGCCGTGGGCGAGGTCACCGAGCGTTCGATCCTCGCGGAACTGGACGTGTGCGGCGGCGACATCCCCGCGATCTCGAAGACCGCGCCCGGTCTGCTCAAGGCTTGGCGCAAGCGCAACAAACCGTGGCTTGCGGCCAGCCTCGCGGTCCGCGCGGAGTTGCGCGCCAGCCTGCTCGGTGCCGACGCGGCGCAGAACGGCGCGATCTTCGACCGCGATTTCGAGCAGGCGATCGCCGGCGTCGCCGGCCGCGGTGCGGATCGTCTGCGCGCGATCGCCGACCCCGCGCAGCGCAAGGCGGCCTGCGAAACCATGGTGAGCGATGTCCGCGAAGGCCGCCGCGACGTGTCCGGCGTGAACGGGAACGCCACCGCGATGCTGCGCCACTATTTCGACCGCTGACCTCCCGACGTTGACCTCCCGGTCATCGAGCCCCCGGCCGCCGACCCGCGGCATCGTCCCATCGACCACGAACGCATGAAACTCCACATCCTCGGAATCGCCGGCACCTTCATGGGCGGCGTCGCCGCGCTCGCGCGCGAACACGGGCACATCGTCGAAGGCAGCGACCAGGCGGTCTATCCGCCCATGTCCACGCAGCTGGAAACGCTGGGCATCGCGCTGCGCCAGGGCTACCGGCCCGAACACCTGTCCGCCGACTGCGACGAGATCGTGATCGGCAACGCGCTCTCGCGCGGCAACGCGGCGGTCGAACACGTGCTCGATCGCGGCCTGAAATACACCTCCGGCGCGCAGTGGCTGGCCGAACACGTGCTGCCCGGCCGCGACACCCTGGCGGTGGCCGGCACCCACGGCAAGACCACGACCACGACGATTCTCAGTTTCCTGCTGGACCGCGCCGGTCGCGATCCGGGGTTCCTGATCGGTGGCGTCGCCGAGGATTTCGGCGTGTCCGCGCGGGTCGGCACCGGCCGCGAATTCGTGGTCGAGGCCGATGAGTACGACACCGCGTTCTTCGACAAGCGCAGCAAGTTCGTGCACTACCGGCCGCTGGTGGCGATCCTCAACAACCTCGAATACGACCACGCCGACATCTTCCCGGATGTGGCCGCGATCCAGCGCCAGTTCCATCATCTGGTGCGTACCGTGCCCGGCCGTGGCCGCCTGATCGTCAACGGCGAGGATGCGCGCCTGGACGAAGTGCTGGCGATGGGATGCTGGACGCCGGTCGAACGCTTCGGCCTGCTGCGCGAGGACATGGCCGACGATGCGTTCCACTGGGGCGCGCGCTTGATCGCCGCCGACGGCAGTGCGTTCGCGGTGTTCCGCGCGGGCGTGCGCGTCGGTGAAGTGCGCTGGCCGATGCTCGGCCTGCACAATGTGCTCAACGGTCTGGCCGCGCTGGCCGCCTGCGCGGCGGTGGGCGTCGATCCGGCCGCGGTGATGCCGTCGCTCGCCGAGTTCCGCAGCGTGAAGCGCCGGCTGGAAGTGCTCGGCGTCGCCCGCAGCGCGACCGTGTACGATGATTTCGCCCATCACCCGACCGCGATCCGCACCACGCTCGAAGGCCTGCGCGCGAAGGTCGGCGCCGCGCGCATCGTGGTCGCCATGGAACCGCGCAGCAATTCGATGCGCCTCGGCGCGCATGCCGAGGCGCTGGCGCCGTCGCTCGACATCGCCGATGCGGTGGTCTTCCTGCATCGTCCGGAGCTGCCGTGGGATGCGGCGAAGGTGGTCGCGGCGATCCGCGGCGACGCGCGCACCGCGACCGATGCCGATGCGCTGATCGCGGCGCTGCTCGGGATCGTGCGCGACGGCGACCACGTCGTGTTCATGTCGAACGGCGGCTTCGACGGCGCCCCGCGGCGATTCCTGGCCGCGCTCGACGCATGAGCGACGCCGCATCGACGCAGGACGCGTTCGCATCGACCTCCCTGCCGCTGTTCCCGCTGCGCACCGTGCTGCTGCCCGGCGCCTCGCTGGGCCTGCGCATCTTCGAGACCCGCTATCTCGATCTGGTCCGCGATTGCGGCCGGGCCGGCACCGGTTTCGGCGTGTGCCTGATCCTGGACGGGCAGGAGGCCGGTCAGCCGGCGATGCCGGCCAGCGTCGGTACCGAGGCCCGGATCGAGGATTTCGGCAGCACCGAGGACGGTCTGCTGACGCTGCGCGTGCGCGGTGTGCGCCGCTTCCACGTGCGCGGCACCCAGGTGCGCGGCAACGGCCTGTTGGTCGGTGAGGTCGACTGGTGCGATGCCGACCCCGACGACGAACTGCGTCCCGAGCATGCGCTGATGGGCAGTCTGTTGCAGCAGACGATCGAACAGGTCGGCGGCGAACACGCGCATGCGCCGCCGGCGCGTTTCGACGATGCCGCCTGGGTGGGCTGGCGTCTGGCGGAGCTGCTGGCGCTGACGCTGGCGCAGCGACAGATGCTGTTGCAGGAAGACGACCCGCACGCCCGTCTGGAGCGATTGCTGGGCTGGCTGCCCTGAGCGGGCAGCCCGTTCGATCGCGGGTCCTGCGCCCGCGGCGGCGCGATCGCTGGTCTATTTCCCGCTGCGCAGGCGCAGCACCGTCAATCCGCCGTCGGGATGGTGGGCCTCGGCGCGTTCGAGACCGGGCTGCGCAGGAGCGTGCTGTGCCGGATCCGACAGGGCCGGGTCGATCAGGGCAGGATCGTTCAGGGCCTCGCGCACCAGTGCATGCGCGCGACCGTCATCGGGTTCTGGCATCCACAGGCCGAACGCCGCGATCGGCCGGCTGAAACGCAGGGTCTGGCTGCTGCCGACCCACAGCGGGCTGCCGTCGTCGAGCAGCACCGGTGCGCGCCACAGTCGCAGGACGTGGACCACATCCGGCTGCGGGCCCGGGCGACGCAGCAGCAGGGTTTCGGCTTCGGCGTCGAGGGTCGCCGGCAGCACCGGCTGACGCGCGAGCCGGCGCTGGGGATCGAGCAGCCCCAGCGTGGCGACCCAGGTCGCCTGGGGCTGCACCTGCCAGCCGGCGGCTTCCAGCCGGCGACGCACCGGCTGCAACGGACCGGCGACCTGCAGATCCAGCGGCCAGCGCCGGCTTTCGTCGCGCTCGTTG